>JAQCER010000504.1 GCA_027618625.1 Verrucomicrobiota bacterium | reverse complement strand
AGATCCTGTTTTCCATCCGGCTGACGCTCATCACCTGCACCCTCTCGGCACTGCTTTCGGTATTTTTTGCGATCCCCATCGCCTACCTGCTGTCGCGGTATCGGTTTCCGTTTCGAAGCGTGTTCGATGCGCTGCTTGATATTCCGATTGTGCTGCCGCCTTTGGTAATAGGGCTCAGTCTGCTCATTTTGTTCCATCAGGTCAACGTGTTTGGCGATACGATCGAGAGCTGGTGCGAACGCATTTTCGGAACTGGGGTTACGTTTCGCGTTCCCGCCGTTGTGCTGGCGCAGTTTGCCGTTGCCTGTGCCTTTGCGATCCGCACAGTGAAGGCGACGATGGATCAAATCGATCCGCGTCCGGAACAGGTGGCGCTGACACTGGGTTGCACGCGGGCAAGTGCCTTCTGGATGGTGTTGCTGCCGCAGTGCTGGCGTGGAGTCCTCACCGGCGGAACACTTGCGTGGGCGCGTGCTTTAGGCGAGTTCGGGCCGATTCTCGTCTTTGCTGGTGCGACGCGGGGGCGCACGGAAGTGCTGTCGACTTCCGTGTTTCTGGAGATCAACATCGGGAATTTGCGCGGCGCTGTCGCGGTTTCATTGCTCATGATTGTCCTCGCGATCGCTGTGATCCTGATCATCCGTGGAGCAGGCAGTCGCGGCGTCAGGGCCAGCGGGGAGGGGAGGGCGCACTGATGCTGCGGGTCGATCACCTTCGTGTCGAGCTGGGCAGCTTTTGTCTGCAAGACGTCAGCTTCGAAGTTCCGGACGGTGCCTATGCTGTCCTCATGGGGCGTACTGGCAGCGGCAAGACGACATTGCTTGAGGCAGTCTGTGGGCTGCGTCCGGTCAGTGGAGGAACCATCCACTTAGGCGAGAATCCCATCCATGCACTGTCGCCTGGCCAGCGTGGCATCGGGCTGGTACCGCAGGACGGTGCCCTTTTTCCAACGCTGACCGTCCGGGAGCAAATCGCCTTCGGGCCGACAGTGCAGAACTGGAAACGCAATCGAATTTCGGAAAAAGTGGAGATGCTCGCGGAAGCAATGGGCATCACCGGGCTGCTGAAGCGTCGTCCGTTCGGCCTCAGCGGTGGAGAACGTCAGCGCATTGCCCTGGCGCGTGCCCTTGCCATCGAGCCAAGCCTGCTCTGCCTCGATGAACCGCTCAGCGCCCTCGACGAGCAGACTCGCGAGGACATGTGTGATCTGCTCAAATCTCTACAGGAAAAAATCGGGTTCACCGCCCTCCACGTCACCCACAGTCACAGCGAAGCCCAGCGACTAGGCGACTGTGTCATGCAAATGGAGGGGCTCAGGGCTCGTGGCAACAACTGAACTATGCGCGAGAGGCGGCCAAGGCAGGATTTGGTCAACTTTGGTCAACAAGTAGGCGCGATTTGTTCTTCACAGAGCCCGGAGGTTGCGCTATGCACTCACATCCCGGCATTTCTGCCTGAATTGAACCCTCCTGACGCCCCATATATGAGCGATAACGACTCGAAGCCCAACGCCGACCAGATGAAACTCTACTGGAAGAAAAACATACGATGTGTGCTTTGCCTCCTCGTCGTGTGGTTTGGGGTTTCGTACGGCTGCGGCATTCTCTTCGTCGATGAACTGGATCAATTCCGCATTCCAGGCACGGGCTTCAAAGTGGGCTTCTGGTTCGCGCAACAGGGGAGCATCGTCACTTTCCTGGCGCTGATAGCCTTCTACGTGCGCTACATGAACACGCTCGATAAGGAATTCGACGTCGAAGAACACGACCTCTGATCTGGCCACACTGCCACTCCCCCCAGCTCTTCTCACTCTCTTTACACACTATTCATGGACGTTCAAACTTGGACTTATCTCATCGTCGGACTCTCGTTTATCCTCTACATCGGCATCGCCATCTACTCCCGTGCTGGGTCCACCAGCGAGTTTTATATCGCAGGCAAGGGCGTGTCGCCGATTGCCAATGGAATGGCGACCGGTGCTGACTGGATGTCGGCGGCTTCGTTCCTTGGCATGGCCGGCCTGATCTCTACCATGGGCCGGGACGGTTCTGTTTACTTGATGGGGTGGACTGGAGGATTCGTGCTGCTGGCGGTATTGCTCGCACCTTATCTGCGCAAATTTGGAAAATTCACGGTGCCTGACTTTGTCGGGGATCGGTATTATTCTCGCAGTGCGAGGCTGGTCGCGATTTTTTGTGCAATCTTCATTTCGTTTACCTACGTGGCAGGGCAGATGCGCGGTGTGGGCATCGTTTTTTCCCGCTTCCTGGAGGTGCCAATTGATCAGGGTTTAATCATCGGCATGGTGATCGTGTTCTTCTACGCGGTGCTGGGTGGGATGAAAGGGATCACCTACACGCAGGTGGCGCAGTACTGTGTGCTCATCGTTGCTTATCTGGTTCCCGTCATTTTCATATCGATCATGCTGACTGGCAATCCGATTCCGCAACTGGGGCTTGGTGGCACGTTCAAGGACGCTGCGGGTGGTGCTCCGGTTTATCTTTTAGATAAGCTCGACGGATTGAGCACGGAGTTGGGCTTTGGGGCATACACGAGCGGAAAGAAGGACACGATCGACATCTTCTGCATCACCATGGCATTGATGGTCGGGACGGCTGGGTTACCGCACGTCATTGTGCGTTTTTACACGGTGAAGCGGGTGCGTGATGCTCGTGCCTCAGCATTCTGGGCATTGTTGTTCATCGCGCTGCTTTACACCTGCGCTCCGGCTGTCGCCGCCTTTGCCAGGACTAACATTTTGACCAAAGTAAGCAACACCGCATACTCCGTAATTCCCGACTGGTTCAAGAACTGGGAGAACTCTGGATTAATCGCTTGGGTGGACAAGAACCAGGATGGCATGATTCAATACACCTCTGGCGAAGCCTTTACGAAAATTCCTGGTGCTACTAAGGTGGAGCCAAGCTATCAAGGAAACAGCAAGGCCGGTCCCCGAGGTGAGTCAGGGGAGCGATTGTTGAAAAATGTGGCTACCACCGACAATACGAACGAGCTTTACATCGACAATGACATCATGGTGCTGGCCAATCCGGAAATCGCAGGACTGCCAAACTGGGTGATTGGACTTGTTGCAGCAGGCGGTCTTGCCGCTGCTCTGTCCACAGCCGCCGGACTGTTGCTGGTGATCTCCACTTCCGTCGCGCACGATCTCGTCAAGCGCACCCTCAATCCCGGCATCTCGGAAAAAGGCGAACTGTTGTGTGCACGAGTTGCCGCAGGCTTGGCTGTGTGTGTGGCGGGGTACTTCGGCATCAAGCCTCCCGGTTTCGTCGCGCAGGTCGTCGCGTTCGCATTTGGTCTGGCGGCATCTTCCTTTTTCCCGGCCATCATCCTCGGTATTTTCTGGAAGCGCATGAACCGCGAAGGCGCGCTGGCAGGTATGATCACCGGGATCACCTTCACCACGGCCTACATCGTTTACTTTAAGTTCATCAGTCCAGAGCTGAACACAAAGGATAACTGGTTATTCAGTATCTCCCCTGAAGGCATCGGCACGCTCGGAATGCTGATCAACTTCGCGGTGGCTCTGATAGTATCGAAGTTCACACCACCGCCGCCGCAGGACGTGCAGGACATGGTCGAAAGCATTCGCTATCCGGCCAACAATGCCAAGTAGCGGCGGAGCACGGCAACAGGCACATGCGCGCGACCGTTCTCACCCTCATTCTCGGATGGGCGTGGTCGTCTGCGCTCGCACAAGTCGGTGATTCAGCAGTTGCTGATCTGCGGCAGATTGTCGTGAATTTGAACGATGACGCATTCGGCAACCGCGAACGTGCCACCCAGCTGCTCTGGGAATCGGGTGATCAGGCGCTGGTGGCCGAGATTGTAGCGCATGGTGCATCGACCGAGGCGCGCAGTCGGGCAGCGCAGGTGCTCACGTCTTACCAGTGGGGTATCGTTCCGGGGATCACACCAGTTGTCCGTGAGCAGATTGACGTGTTACGCAATGGATCTCTTGCCGGGAAGCGAACGGCAGTCTCTGAATTGATGGAGGCGGGGCATCTTCGGATCGTCGCCGGTGGCTTGTTGC
>JAQCER010000503.1 GCA_027618625.1 Verrucomicrobiota bacterium | reverse complement strand
AGCCTCAGCCTCAGCCTCAGCCTCAGCCTCAGCCTCAGCCTCAGCAACAGCAACAGCCTCAGCCTCAGCCTCAACATCAGAGACCCGCATCTCCATTTCAGGATGTGCTCAAGGAGTTGTTCGAAGCGGCAGGCGTCCCCACGAGTTCGCAGCCGAGAAAGCCACCGGTCACAGTAACGAAAACGCCTCCTCCTATCCCTGCGACAATCCGATCGACGGCACCAGCGCTGAACAAGGCGGAGCGCGAGGCTTTGGATAGACTGGAACTTCGGAACGAGCGCTCGCTGGTCAATCGACAGCGCCATCAACGCAATCTTTCCAACAGAATTACCGGACTCCTGCTCTCGAAAGATGCTGCGAGACAAGCGATCATGTTGGCGGAAATTCTCGGGCCACCGAGGGGAATTCAGGAAATGGACAGGGACAGCCGCTGGTAACGGCACCACGCGATATAATGACGACGGTCGCCAATTGCTTTCATTTAATGGAAGCCGAAAGCATTCGACTGCTTCTGGCCTCGCATGACATTGACGCCGACATTCCGGATGCCATTTCTGCCGGACTCGTGCCGCCCTTTTTCGTCACGAAATCGGGTGTGCGAGTACAGGTAGAGGATTCTCTAGCTGAGGAAGCAAGAGCGATCATCCGTGATTACCGGAACTCACCCGCGCCCTCCATGGAAGATTGACACCTTAGCTCCCCTCACCCACTGGTAGGGGGATGACTATGACAATCGAAGAACAGGTGCACCAACTGGGGCGGCAGGCCCTTGCGGCTTCGCGCAAACTCGCTCTACTGACAGCCGATGACAAGAACCGTGCCCTGTCAGCCATGGCAGCGGAACTGGTAGCGCGGGAGTCCACGATCCTCGAAGCAAATGCGCGGGATCTCGCCGCCGCCGAAGAGCGTGGATTAAGCTCGGCAATGCTGGACCGTCTCCGACTTGATTCCAAGCGTGTCATGGCCATGGCGGATGGCATCCGTCAAGTCGTCGCACTGCCCGACCCTGTGGGCGAAATTCTGGAAGAATGGGATCGCCCGAATGGTATGCGCATTCAAAAGAAACGCGTTCCGATTGGCGTGATCGGCATCATCTACGAATCGCGCCCAAACGTGACGAGTGACGCAGCAGTGCTATGTTTCAAAACCAGCAATGCAACCATTCTCCGCGGAGGTTCCGAGGCGTTCCACTCTAACACTGCCATTGCTACCGCCCTGCAGCAGGGCGGAATGCGGGCCGGGCTTCCCGAGCACAGCATTCAACTCATCCCGTTCACCGACAGGGAAAGTGTGAGGCATATGGCGCAAATGGATCAGTACCTTGATTTGATAATCCCCCGTGGCGGTAAAAATCTGATCGAAACAGTGGTATCGCTGGCAAGGATGCCCGTCATCAAACACTACGACGGCATCTGCCATACTTACATCGACAAGACGGCGGACCTGGCAATGGCAAAGGCGATCACGGTGAACGCAAAAACACACAAGCCAAGCGTCTGCAATGCGCTGGAGACATTGCTCGTGCACTCAGACGTGGCCACGCAATTCTACGCAGATGCGGGCGAGGCATTACTGGCTGCGGGAGTCGAATTGCGCGGGGACGCAAGAGTTCAGGCAGCTCTTGGTGATCGCGTCTGCACCGCAACCGAAGCCGACTGGATTGCCGAGTATCTTGAACTGATCCTCGCCGTGAAAACCGTCGATTCGATTGATGAAGCGATCACGCACATCAATGCTTACGGCTCTCACCACAGCGATTGCATCGTGACTGAAGACTCCGCAGCGGCTGAGAAATTTCTCGCCGAAGTCGATTCGGCGACTGTCTTCTGGAACGTTTCAACGCGCTTCAGCGACGGAGAAGAATTCGGGTTCGGCGCTGAAATCGGGATCAGCACCGACAAATTGCACGCCCGTGGCCCAATGGCACTGAAGGAATTAACCTCCTACAAGTACCTCATCCGGGGCAACGGCCAAATCCGATAACGTTGATAATGGTGAGAAATGTCTAATTGCCATGGTTTGAGTGCGTTGTAGATTGAGAACGATGTCAATCCATCGCCGAATACGCACGATATTGGTCACGATGTTCGCATCGCTGTTGCTGTGCGTACTGGACGGACATTCTCAAACCACAGCCAATCCCCCTGCCCTCCCGACGATTCCTGCGAAGGGGATGGTTGCCTACAAGCTACACAAGCAGGACGATGAATTCGCTCCGTGCGTCGAGTATTCGAGCATCGAAAACTTTCCCCTGGTGGCAAATATGATCACGATGGACAGGCGATTTTTATCTGTGCAGCAGGGACAGATTGCCTATCGCATCGACTACCCGGCACCCAATGAAGAACTCCTGAGGGACGAGGACATTACCCGGTTGGAGAAGCGAATCAAGGAATATGAGACCATATCAAAACGCTTCAGATATTCAGCCAAACTGCTGGCTCCCTGGATCGCAAGATTCCGCCATGAACTGGACATGATGCAGCAGGGACTCGGCCGCGCGGAAGGACACTGGATTCCGCGGGCATCCTACGCCTACGAACGAGATCGCGAACACCTTCGGGCAAAATTTGAAGCACGAAAGGCTGAGATCCTTCACGGTCGGGGAACGGATCCCAATGCCGAAACGCCACCACTTTGGGCATCAGCACTGGAAGCGCAGCGCCTTGCTCAGCAATTGGCGTTCCGCAAAGCATTCAAAGAAAAAGTCGCGGCTAAAGAAGTTGAACGAGCGGAAGAATTCCACCGAACGACCGATTCCAAACTCACGCCCAAGAGCGCCAGTCGGCTTGCTCCCGCGGAACTCGCACCGGACACGTCACTCAAGATCGACGGTGAGCTTGAAAACAGCGGGAACCTGCAGCGCTAACACCCCAGCCAAGCCAACCGCAGGACACTCAAACGAAGTATTGAAGATCCCGTCCATCATTGAGGAATTCAAGCCAGAGATCGGCATTGTGCTCGGATCCGGGCTCGGCTCCTTTGCCGACGCTGGCGCACTGGACGTGAACACCGTCATTCCATATTCCCAGATCGATGATCTACCACTGTCGACCGTGCCAGGCCACAAGGGACGCTTCCTTCTCGGGAAATTCGCGGGGAAACGTTTCATCGTCGCCCAGGGACGCGTCCATCTTTATGAAGGCTGGTCCGCCCAAGAAGTCACCAGCGGAATTCGCCTCATGGCGACTTCGGGCATCAGAACCTTGATTCTGACCAATGCCGCCGGAGTTCTGAACACCGACATGCGCCCCGGAGAATGGATGGCCCTTAAAGATCATCTGAACCTTACTGGCACCAGTCCACTGCTCGGTGGTGCTCAATTTGTCGACATGTCGGTGGTCTACGATTCCGAGCTGAGACATCAATTCCTTGCAGCAGCGGCATCGTGCGACACGATCATGTTCGAAGGCGTCTACGCAGGCGTGCGCGGCCCTCAGTACGAGACGCCTGCCGAAATTCGGATGCTCGGGATCCTGGGTGCCGATGCGGTAGGGATGTCCACAGTAATCGAAGCGATCCAAGCAAGAGCACTCGGGCTTCGCGTGACCGGATTTTCATGTTTAACGAATTGGGCTGCGGGCCTTTCGCAGGAACCACTGAGTCATCAAGAGGTTCTGGTCAGGGGCGCTGCCGCCGCTGGCCGATTCGTCAACGTGCTCAAGACCGCGCTGCGCAATGGACTTGATTAGGCCTTGGTCAAGTTAGGCATTGCTGGCGTTGCTGGCGTGCCGGATCACATCCTCACCAATGTTGGGAACGTCCCGTTTCCGGCGGATGTCACTTCGGCAACGGTCTGCATGTTCCCCCATGGGAACCACTTCGAAATGCTGTGTATAGGTTTTCAACAGCCATCTCATGAAGTCCATTTTCTCCGAACCCGGCACCTGCATGGCAGGGAAGAATGCCAACTCCGAAATATCATCGCCTCCCAGAAAATCGAGAGGATGCAACAGCAGAGATGGTTGAATTCCAAATGCGCGACAAGCCAGCATCGCGGACTTAAAGTAGGGCCAGTCCCAGAGGGGGATTGGTCGGTAAAAATAGGGGCGGCGGTGGTTTT
>JAQCER010000502.1 GCA_027618625.1 Verrucomicrobiota bacterium | reverse complement strand
GGCCCGCGCCTTGCAAAATGAAGCCATTTGCTGCGTCTCGCTACGATCTTCATGAATAACCCAGGCTAGGGCAACAATACAAATATTTCATTGTTAGGGAATTGCATCTTTCCATGTGACTGTTGTGTAACAATCGAATGATGGAAAAAGCGGCCGCTGGGAACGTTGCTATTGGCGAATATGAAAACATCAATCGTTACGAAATCATTGGTTCTGGCCATCGCTTTGGCTGGATTGCTCTCCGTATCCCCGGGACAGGCTGGGAATCTCTTCGGGACGACGGAACGCAGCAGTGTTCGGGCAGCCAGCATCGCCCGTGAGCTGAATGCATGCGAAGATTCGGAAGCCCGGATGTCAAGCAGGTGGAAGGCAGCGCTTGAAAAACGGTACGCCGCTCTCACTTCCGAAATGCAACTGGCCGGACTCCCGTGCGAGCACCAGAAGCCAGCGGCGTTCCGCAAGCTGCGCAACAAAGGCTGGATCCCTGCCTGGCGGTCGTGGTGACCCGAAATCCGAGTATCGGGTATCAAGCGCTGGTGCGCCGCATCCACTCGGCCACTTCGCGCTCGGTTTGATCGGCACTGCTTTCGAGCGCTGCAATGACCCCTGGTGAGTCCGCAGGTCGGTTCTGGCTGAGCTTGAACTTGCCCTCGATACGCGTGATCTCAATTTCGAAGCCGACGATCGCTTGCATGAGATTGTCGCGAAAGTCCTCTGGCATCGCGCCCGACCAGCGGTCCTTGCGGGGCGATTCATAGAACTCGATCAGCTCTTCGAGCATTGCAGCAAACTGATCCTGCTCGGTGACAAGCCTTGGGATCCCGTAGACGTGAACTGCTGTGTAGTTCCACGTCGGCACGGCTGGTTGAGTGGTGTACCACGCTGGCGAAATGTAGGCATGCGGCCCCGTGAAGGCTACCAGCACCTCCTGCCCATTTTCAAAGTGACGCCACTGGGGATTCGCTCGGGCAAGGTGGGAGACAAGCGTGCCTTTCCCACCACCCGTGCCAGCGCATGAGTCGCGATACAGAACTGGCATGTGCGTTGCATGCGGCGCATCACCATCATGGGTGATGATCGTTGCAAAGCTATGCTGCCGCATAAAGGCGACGAGTGTTGCGTGGTCTCCAATCGTGAATACATGCTGACCCTGGGATTGTTATTGGAGAGGATCTTCGGCGCACATCGCCCGCAGGCAATGCCGATTTCAAAACAACGTGCGTGCTATGCGCAGGATCATGGCCAATCGTGACCGGGTATTCATGCTACGGCATGAGGACGGAAACTACTATCCGCCCCGGCGTGAGATCCAGGATGCACTATCTTTTCGGCGTTACCTTGAACGGGTGATCGGATAAATGAGAAACACGGGATGCTGCCGCTTGACTCCGGGATAGAGACAACGAAAGCTCTATAGTATTATGCCACGAAAGGTTGATTGGAAGGGAGTCTTCCCCGCAGTGCCCACACAGTTCAACGACGACTTCTCGCTGAATCTGCCAGCGACGCAGAAGCACGTGGAAGCGTTGCTCGCCGAAGGAATTCACGGCCTGATCATGCTCGGCACGATCGGCGAGAACTGTTCGTTATCGCTGGATGAGAAGGTGAAGGTGCTCAAGGCGACGAAGGAAGTCTGCGGCGACAGCGTCCCCCTGCTCAACGGTATCGCGGAGTTCACCACTGCCAATGCCTGCGCAACTGCACGCGCCGCAGCCGCTGCTGGGGTCGATGGGTTCATGGTCATGCCCGGCATGGTTTACAACTCGGATGCGCGCGAGACGGTGAACCACTTCCGCACAGTAGCGGCAGCAACCGATTTGCCGATCATGTGCTACAACAACCCGCCGGTCTATCGGGTCGATATTACACCGGACATGTTCGAGGCAATGGCAGATGTCGAAACGATCGTCTGCATCAAGGAAGCCGCTGGCGACACCCGGCGCATCACCGACCTGTTCAACCAGCTCGGCGACCGCTACCTCATTTTCTCCGGCCTGGATGACGTCGCCCTGGAGAGCATCCTGCTCGGTTGCACCGGTTGGATTTCCGGACTGGTTGACGCCTTTCCTCGTGAAAACCGCCTGATGTGGGACGCGGCTACCAGCGGCGACTGGAACCGCGCCCTTGAGATCTACCGTTGGTACATGCCCATGCTGCACTTCGACAGCCACCCAAAGCTGGTGCAATACATCAAACTCACCTGCGCCGAAATGGGCTACGGCACCGAAACCGTTCGCGCTCCACGTATGCCACTCATCGGCGAAGAACGCGAGCGCATCCTGAAAATTGTCCGCGACAGCGCAGCCACCCGGCCAGCATAGTGATGCGGGCTGTTTTTGGGTGTTGTTTTAGGTTAACTGACGATTGGCCATTTAAACGTGGAAGTGAGTGCGACGTGTTTGCCTGTCGCGGATGATTCCCGGGCAGCGGTGATGATTTCAAGAACGTGCAACGCATGCTCAGGTGTAACGAGCAATTCCCGGCCGGTCGAAAGACATTCCGCCGCCAGCACAGCGCCCTGTTGCCAGAGGTAGCCTTCGGATTCGGTGACGTGACGCTCGAGCTTGGGTGAATCCTTCGTCGCCAGATCGACTCCGAGCGGCTCCCAGTCGTAGCCGACCATGCCCATGAACCCTGCAGAGCCGACGATCGAAATGGTATGCCGCGTTTCTGCGCTGCCGTCGTGGCCGTTCGGGTTGAAGAAATTAAAACCGGACTGGACGTGCGAAATCACTCCGTTGCCGTGGTTCATCAGCACCATCGCGTTGTCCTCCTCAGTGACATCAATGCGACCCTTGTCGCTGACAGTGCGTTCAGGGGTCACGATACTGACCATGGCAGAGACGCTCCTTGCAGGCCCAAGCAACCCGGTCAACGAAGTCAAATTATACACTGCAAGATCGGGCATGGAGCCTCCGCCCTTTTCGTAAAAGAAAGCTGACCAGTCGGGGCCTTCATGGCCATAATCTGCATGGGCCGCCGCTACTCTACCGAGTTTGCCTGCCGCGAGCTGTCTCGCCATGAAGGCAAACTGTGGACTCTGCACCGTGATCGGCGCGCCCCAAAGCCTGACATTCTTCTCCAGTGCCACGCGCAGCAGTTCCTGTCCGGCGGCGAGGGTGTTCGCGATCGGCTTCTCGCTCCAGACATGCTTGCCTGATTCGATGGCACGTCGATTGATCTTCTCGTGCTCCTGCATGTCCGTCGTATCGACGAGCAGGTCGAATGCCTCACCCGCGAGCATGGCCTCGATGTGCGGATAGTGATGGGCGACATCGTACCGCTCGGCCTGTGCCTTGGCCCGTTCTGGCCTAATGTCACAGAGGCTGACGACTTCGACGAACGGGGAGTTCTTCAGTTGCGGCAAGTACTGGTTCGAAACGCTGCCGCACCCGATCAACCCGGTGCGAATGCGCTTCACTGGTGCGTCTTCCGCAGAGCTGCTGACCGCATTCGCTGCCAGGGCGGCCCCGGCAAGCATCGTTGTCTTTGTAAAATCACGGCGAGTAGTGGATGATGAAGCGTTCATGGTCCGTCCGGGCTTATCGGTGTGAGTGATTGAGGGTTGTCTGGATTCGGGTTGCGCAAGAATGGTCGCTGATCACCAGGACGCAGCGATGCGGAGCGCCATCGTATCATGAGTACCGCCATTTTTGAAGAAAATTACCTCTCAGTTTCCATCGCTGAATCCGTATCCGTAAGCATTGGGGCCTCTGGGCCTTGGGGAAAGGGCCCAGAGCGTTCAGGCTCGGGATATTCCACGGGTCACCACCACTTTGCCACTGGCAGCGTCGCTACCTTAATATTCCCGGTTCAGCAGGTATTCGGCGAGCGAGCGCAGGCGGGTGGCTTTGTCTCCGAAAATATCAAGGGCGGCGTAGGCCTCTGTAGTGAGGCGATTGGCCTCTGCGCGGGAGTTTTCCATTCCTAGAATGGATGGGTAGGTGGCCTTCTCAGCGACTACATCTTTGCCGGCGCTCTTGCCTAGTTTCTCGCTGGTCTGGGTGACGTCGAGGATGTCGTCGATGATCTGGAAGGCGAGTCCTAACGCTTTACCAAAGCG
>JAQCER010000501.1 GCA_027618625.1 Verrucomicrobiota bacterium | reverse complement strand
AGTCATTCGCCTACACCTGCACGAATTTCCATAAGTACAAGTACAAACTATTGAAAACACGCCCTAGCGGTCTGGAATCGATCAACAGTGTCGTCGCCTCGCTTCGGATCCCCTCGGTCAGTGTCCATCCGTTGGCCGAATAGCTTGCGATGCTGCTCCAGGTTCTCCCATCAGTTGAAAACTGAAGCTGCACGCCATCGAGATCCGCTGCACCAGGGACGAAGCTCAGGGCGCGCGCAGATCGATCGGCGACTTCGGTGATCGCCAATGCGCACCCCGCAACGGGTTGCACGGAGCTCGCGAACTCGAATGCGCCGATGTCAATAGCACTGCCGGACAGCCGGGAATTTCCTGCCACGTCCACTCGATCACCAGCGCCTGATTGCGCCACCCCTGCGTCGATCATTGGCGACCCAGACTTCAGGCTGAGCCCAATTTCCTTGTCGGGGGTGCTCTCAAACTGAGGATCTTCAAACACGCCCGCTGCCTCCTGCTGACTGATGCGCTTGAATGCCGACCATGACGATGCCCACTTCCCTTGCCATTCCCAGCCGAGGATTCGACTGGAGGTGAAGTATCCATTTCCATCAAAAGTATTTTCCTTGCTGTCGGCGAATTCTTTTGGCAATGTCACGAAGTATCCCTGCTCACCCGCATTGAAAATGTTGTTCACGAAGACGTTGTTGTTCGTGCGGTAGCGAATGTTGACCTCGCCGAGTGCGACCCCTTGGGTGTCATTCTCGAAGAACGTGTTGTTGGCGATGATACAGTCTTCGGTCGCGCCCCGCCTCCGGTCGTAACCACCGAGAAGGATCCCCCCGATCGCATTTCGCCAGACCAAATTGTCACGCACCACTACCCCTCGCGTCACGCCATTCGAATTCTCGCTGGCGAGCTCCACGCCGATGTCACAGTTGTACACGCGATTGCGTTCAATCACCAGATCGCGCCCGCCATCGACGTAGATGCCAGCTGCGCTGAATGCTTCGTATGCTTTGTTCTTAAGCGTGCTGATATTGTAGACCACATTGTCAGCGATCAGGCCGTTCCTTGCCTGATCTTGCCCGCTTGGACCCACACCCTCGAAGCCAATGACGTCGATGCCAATATTATTGCTGTCGTGGATCCGGTTGCCAACAGCAGTAAAGTTTGTGACGTTGCCATTGAAGACGAGGGATTCGCTGGTTCCGAGTGCGAGCTCGAACATTTCCACTGCTTCAATTCGCACAGCGTCGATCGGCCTGGAACGTTCTCCGTAGACCGCGATCGCATGGGCATTCCCCTCGGATTCTGAAGTGCTTATCATGGACACCGAGCCCTCGCGTATCGTGATGTCATGTGCCTGGCCTTCGATCGAGACGCCCTTCGGTGTCAGGTCCTCAGAGTCTGTTGTGATACTATGAATCCTGCAATCGATGACTTCGATGTGGTGGGCATCGTCGCGAACAGCAACGCCGATCGGATCGCGCGATGTGCTACGATCGTTGTTGGCATTCCGCACTTCGAATGCCCTGACTCGGATGTAGGAGATATCTCCCCCAAAGAAAATCAGCCCCTTGTTCGAACTGTCGAGCTTCACCCCCGTTCCATCAATCACGGCAACTTCACCCGGTTTGGCTGCAAATTCGATCCACGCATCGACAGTCCCCGAGCGGGAAGGTTTCAGCACTTCATTGTAGACGCCTGCGCCGACGAGAACAATATCCCCTGCCCTTGCCGCCGCAGCCGCTTTCCCAAGCGACCGCCACGGCTGAGTCTCGGAACCACTGTCACCGTCAGATCCACTGACCGTCACGTAGTACGTCTCAGCACCAGAAACTGCGCTGCACGAAACGAACAAACCTACCATTATCACTATTCTGTTACGGATCATGGGAATCGATCACTTGAGAGTTTCCAGCATGTCCGCAGATGCGGGCTGCAGATGCGCTTTCCAGCTGTCAGGTATCGCAATCGCATGCATTTTCCCGGCACTCAGATTCACACACACGACTACCATCTCACCAACTGCGGCCAGCGCGCGGGGCGCAGTCTTCCAGATATGGAACCGGTAGCGCACAGCCTTGCTACGCACCTCTTCTATGAGCAGCTCCACTTCGAATTCCTCTTCGAATCTCAGCGGCAAGCGGAAATCGCACGAAGCTTTCACACGCGGCCAGCCGATCTTCGATTCCACCGGATGCACGGAAAATCCGAGCGAGCGATAAAAAGCGTGCTCAGCATCCTCCATGTAGCGATAAAAATTCGCGAAGTGCACGATCCCAGCGAGATCGGTCTCGGAAAATGCAACACGACGGGTCATGGAGAACTGGCTCGGCATGCAGCAGTCTCGCCCAACTCCTGCGATCGCTCAACGAGATTCCGGCATCATCGGCATCATCGCTTCCTAGGCGCAACGCTCGACGACAATCCTTCCGCTTTCGTGGACGACGATCGCCACCGGCTGTCCCCTTTCAATAAATTCGGACACAGACGTGACATCGATAATTTCCCCATCGACATCCACTTTACCACTGGGTCTCAGGTCCGTGAACGCAACGCCTTTTTTGCCACAGAGCGACACTTCAGGAGCGACGGCGATCGAATCTTTGCCTCCGCCCACAGTAGCGTCGAGTACCATCCAGTGCAGCATGCGCGTCTGTGGCAGATACGTCACTGCCAGCATAATGAGAACCGCTGCAGACACGAGGCCAACGCTGAGATTCAGTGCAGGGCGGAGAAGCAACTCAGACACGCCCGGGGCCGTCTCGGTGCCCTTGCGCACCAGGTCAAAGTCAACCCGATCAATCATCGCAAACCCCAGCGAACCCACAATCAATACCATACCGACAAATCCGGCGATCATCGTTCCCGGCAATACGAATACCTCTAACAGAACCAGAATAACCCCCAATGCGAACACAACAGCTACTTCCCAACCAGCGAGATTGCCTGCAACGTAGTTGCCGAAAAAGAATACAATGAACGCTATGACCGAAAGGAACCCTGGAATGCCGAAGCCCGGAGCTTTGACCTCAAGATAGGCACCAGCGATGCCGATGACAATGAGAATCGAAGAAAGCCGCTCGACCCACATGGCAAACAGCTCCAGGCCGTAGGGCTCGGGTCGGTGAATCTCCCCTTTCAAGGCCTCTTGCTGGATAATGTCTTCGATACTGGTCGCAAGTCCCTTTGCCAGCAGCGGCTTGCCATTGACGATCTGGATCGCCTGATCCGCGTTGAGCGTAAGCGGCTTGTCCGGCCCGTCGTTCACAGGCCCAAGCCGCAGCACCTTCTCCGGTGATGCGAAGGCCTCTGCGATCTCCGGATTGTGCCCTTTCAACGTCGCCATATTTCGAATTGCAGCAATCTGCACAGAACTCACCTTGCCCTCCATCGATGAGTCGAGATCTCGTCCCAAACTGTCAACCACGGTCGCGGCACCGATGACTGACGCGGGAGCCATGATCCGTACTAATCGCGATCATCGCACCAGCGGAAATTGCGTTCGGATTTACGAACGTAATCGTAGGGCACTGTGCCTTCGCAAGAATCGACATCATCAGATCCTGTGTCTCCCACAATCGACCTCCGGGTGTATTCATGTCGAGGATTACCGCACTGGCCCCGTCATCGCTGGCCTTGTTGATCGCTCGATCGAACCAGGCGAATCTCGACTTGAGCGTCAGCTCATCGGTCTCCTCAATTTTAATCACGACGATCTTCCCGGCAAAGGTCTCCTCCTCAGCTCGGGAGAATAGGCCATCACCTCGCGGTGCGGCCTTTTCGTCTGCGCCTGCCACTCCCACAGCTTCCGCCTCGCCGTCCGCAGCTTCAGTCGGAACTACAGGAACATCACGCAAAAAGGACCTGAGTCCGTCCGCCCTGACAATCGGCCACTGCTCGAAGCCGCGCTCGGCTATTGCTTCTGCCAAAGTCTCCGCTTGCGTCGCGAAGCCCGCTGCGACTGCCTGGGCCGTGGTGATCGTGAGCAGCTCCCCCTTTTCCACCAGGCCTGGAATCTCAGACGCTGGATCCACGAATGCCGCTGCCAGGGCCTTGTCGTGATTTTTCGCCTCCGCGATCGCCCGC
>JAQCER010000500.1 GCA_027618625.1 Verrucomicrobiota bacterium | reverse complement strand
ATCCCTCACATTGCGATACTCCGAACCGAAATTTCAAGACATACCCACTAAACTCCCGGAAGAACCTAAGCTGAGGTGCCGCGGTGGGCGCACATTCTTCGTCCCATCCAGATAATCGCAGCCGCATTCAGCACTCAGCAAATCCTGACCGCGAAGAAGTCGGCCAGTCCGTCTTCAGCTGAGTCTTCAGCAGAGTGCCCTCCTAATCCAATCTAATGCAGCCAGAATGCGTTGCCACTGAGTTGGGCTGAGAATGCGGCGAGTAGCAGCGCGATAAGAACAACGATGATTACCAGCCACAATGAACTCGCGGGTTCTTGGTCGTGAGTATCCATGAGTTCGTCCTCATCGAGGTCGTGTGAATCAGAATCGGCCCGATCAGCGTCGTCGAAGCGACTCCGAAGCTGCGGCATCGGCGGTGGCGCTATGCCTCCGCTATGGAACAATGCTTCGGCGAAACCTGGAGCGGTGGCTTCCGTGTCAATGTCTGCATCGGCAAGATATTCCCCATCTGCATCTGCCTGCCAGTCTGCATGGGTGCGTTTCTCGCTCCTGGTGTCATGTCTTGGCACCGCTCGTGTAGCTCGAAGGGAGCGTCTGCCTTTCAACCCCGTCATTCTGCTTCCGTTCGTAGCGATCGACTGTGGTCGACCAGATGCGTGATGGCTGGCCTGTGGACATTCCACCAGCCCACGAAATGCTCGGACGAAATCGGCGCCAGTCTGGATCAACGCGCCAGCCTTGTCATTGATGACGTCATTGACCAGTATGTTCAATCGTGGATGTCCTTCAGCTTGTTCGCCAAGCATTTGTAGCGTCCACCACGCGAATGCCATGGCCTCCGAATCGCCCGTCTTGCGCGAGGGCCGGGCCAGAACTGGAGGACAGCTGAGGAGCGAAAGGAAGGTAGGGAACGTGCGCACGCGGACTCTGAATGCGGGCCAGGTCGAAAGTGGTGCGATTCTCAGTTCTTGTGGAAGTGGCGAGTGGGCACCTGTTTCCTTATCAAGGAAATGAACGACCACTTGCCCGGATCCTCGAAGATCCGCTTTGAGTCCACACTCCCCAGCCTGAGTGCATGCGCTCTCGAGTTGGATGAGAACCAGTACGGCTTCTTCCGGCGAGAACGAGCCCTTCCACGCGATGACATCCTCCAGAGTAATCTCGCCAGCATCTTCTTCGATGATAAAGCCAGCATTCTCGGACGGCCAGTGGGCCAGCAGGCGAATCAGATTCGGATGGTTAAGTGGGGTGCCTTTCCCCATCGCTCGCTGAAATTTTTCGGTGATTTCAGGGGGGAGAACATCATCGATTGGCAGCAGCTGGATCGTGCCCTTCTGCTGAAGTTCGGTATCGATCGTCGTCAGTCGCAATGGGGTGCGTGGATTGAGCGGATCACCGATCAGCGGATAGTCGTCACTGAGATACGAGTGGAGTTCTTCGAGGGAAACGAGGTTGGGTTCCAGAGGGAGGCGGGGCAGTTGCGAATCCAGGAGCGGGTCGAGCCTTTTGGCGTCGGAATGGAGGTTTGTCAGGGTTCTCTCAATGGCTGCCACCGCACTGTCCAGTGACCGAACCGATGGACGGTTTCCGTCCAGAGCTTCAAGC
This sequence comes from Verrucomicrobiota bacterium, assembly GCA_027618625.1. Taxonomy (GTDB): domain Bacteria; phylum Verrucomicrobiota; class Verrucomicrobiia; order Verrucomicrobiales; family DEV007; genus JAGROY01. The sequence continues at coordinate 2,463 of JAQCER010000500.1, read as the reverse complement.
AAAGCAAGTGACGGAACGGACCAATGCGCGGCGTCTGCATCTGTAAGGGCATCAACACTGATTTGCCTGCCGGTTACCGCCCAGATCAAAACTTCCGCAAGCGATCGGACATAATATTCATGCACTCCTGCAGCCGCAAGCATCTCCGCCTTGCGGCTGCCGAAGCTGTAGCCGCCGACTTTCACCGTCAGTGACTGGGCATGGCGATGATCGATCCTCACTCGGCTCTGGAGCAAATCCATGCCGGCCAGCACCGGCATCGCCCCGGTGTAAGCGGACAAGCCCCGGGCCGCATTGAGCACGAGCTCCAGCGCGATCGATTCGGAGAGCGGAGCGCAGCGGTAGAGGTAGTCCTCGAGGAGTTCGCCGTCCCCGAAGTCCGACAGATAGAAGCACGCTCCATCGTCTTCGCCAAAGTCGAGCACCTGGGTGGACTGGGGATGTTGGATGTCGGCAGCCGCACGTGCCTGCCGGACGAAGATCTCCGGATCTGGCCCGCCGCCTCCATCGTCATCAGAGTGAAAAACGTGCAGCTCCACGAAGCACTGCCGCGAAGTAGAAAATGCCAGACAGACCACTTCCATGTCATTGCGCAGCAACTCAACGACCTTGCCGTCGCGATCGCGTGCGATCTGGAGTTCTGAGAATGTTTCTGCCTGTGGCATGGAAGGCGGGACGCCAAGTCCTTAGGATACCACATGCTGGTGTTTCCGCTGGTGGCATTTTTGTCCATGGCATTGCCGTTTTATCTTTGTGGGGCCGTGTGGGGCAGATTCCACACCAGCGTGCTTTGCTTTCCGCTGGTCGCGAGGTAGCATTGCGAATCGCTTTGAAGTCACTCTCTTCTCAAATCCGTTTTTCCATCTTGCTGGCTTTGAGTCTTCCGTTTGGAAGTTTGTGGGCGGCTGAGGGTGAGGTCGGCGAGGTCTTTGACTGGGAGGTGGAGCGCAAGCACTGGGCCTATCAAGCGATTGCACCAGGCGCAACTGCTGAAGCACCGCTGGAAACTGCCGCCGAACTCTGGATTCGGCGGCCGCTGGATCGATTGGTCTGGAGCAAGCTGAAGGAGCAGAGATTGGCACCAGCAGAGGAGGCGACAGCGGCCGCGTTGATTCGCAGGGTGACGTTCGATTTGACCGGGCTACCACCCGCTTTCGCGGAGGTTCGAGCAATGGTGGAGGCCGCGGATGTCGAGGCAGCGTATGGCCAGGTGGTCGATCGATTGCTCAATTCGCCCCATTTTGGCGAGCGACTGGCCAGCATGTGGCTCAACGTTGCCCGATATGCCGAGGATCAGGCGCACCAGGTGGGGGAGGACACGGCTTACTTCTATCCCAACGCGCACCTCTATCGCCAGTGGGTGGTGGATGCGTTCAACAGTGACATGCCGTATGGCAGTTTTGTCCGCTACCAGTTGGCGGCCGATTTACTCGGAGCAGAGGGCGAAGCAAATATGGTAGCGTTAGGGTTCTTAGGGTTGGGCCCGAAGTATTACAATCGCGGTCGACCCGAAGTCCAGGCAGAGGAATGGGAAGACCGGGTGGATACCGTGACCCGTGGCCTGCTGGCGATGACGGTGGCGTGTGCCAGATGCCATGATCACAAAAACGACGCGATCACAGCGAAGGACTACTACGGACTTGCAGGGGTATTCGCGAGCACGGAGATGTGGAACAAGGGGCTGCCCGACGCCGTGCCCGAGCGGGACAAAGAAGGGAAAGAGCAACCGCTGAAGCCCGTGCAGACGATGCACGTCGTTAAGGATGGTAAAGTGCAGGATCTGAATGTTTTTGAGAGGGGAGATGTCAATCGCAAAGGAGAGTTGGCACCGCGGAGGTTCCTGCGGGTGCTCTGCGATACGGAGCCTCCTGCGTTTGCTCAAGGCGAAAGCAACAGGGGGAGCGGTCGGCTGGAATTGGCGAATGCGATTTCCGAGCACTCGAAACACCTCAGCGCGCGCGTCTTTGTGAATCGAATCTGGGGAGTGATCGTCGGCAAGCCGCTGGTCGCGACGCCCAGTAACTTTGGCAAACTGGGCGCACGTCCGTCCAACCTGGAGCTGCTCGATTTCCTGGCGGCAGATTTCTTGAAGAATGGGTCCTCCGTGAAGCACCTGGTACGGGAGATCGTGCTGTCGGCGACTTACCGGCAGTCGGCCGATGCCGCGAAGGAAAAGGTGACGCAGGATCCAGCAAATGAATATCTCTCGTACATGAATCGGCGCAGGCTCAGTGCTGAGATGCTGCGCGACAGTGTGCTGACGGTCACAGGAGAATTGGAACTTCAAGGCGGAGCGTCGAGAGATGTCAGTGATCCCGAGAATTTCCGCAGAACTCTCTATGGACGTGTGAGCCGTAAGGAACTGGATGCCTACCTGGCAAAATTCGATTACCCCGATGCCAACGTCCATTGTGCCGCACGCGCGGAAACGACGACGCCAGCGCAGAAGTTATTCCTGCTCAA
>JAQCER010000499.1 GCA_027618625.1 Verrucomicrobiota bacterium | reverse complement strand
TCGATTCGACGAACAATGGTCCGAACACCGACCTTTCAGGGGTCAACTCCGAGCAGTCCCAGTCTGGATAAATAATTCACGCCACCGTGACAGGCAACCTGTAAGGCAGGCATTCAGCCTGCGACGCGCCTTCTTACCACGAACCTGGGGCACTGCCCCAGGCTGCGGTGAATGAGGCCGTCGGCCTCTGGCTCACAGGCATCGACATCAATTCTTGGTTTGTTCTTGGTTCTATGGGCTCAAAAGACCAACGGTCTCCCCTCACCGTAGCCTGGGGCAACGCCCCAGAGCCATGCCATGTCCATTCATGCCCCAGGCTGAAGGCCTGATTCACCACTCGGGCACGCTGCCTGAAAATCAGCTGGGCGTAGCGTGGATTAGAATTGACCGTCATGCGTAGGCTATGATGCAGCCCTTCAGGCTGCCACGCGGTTCCTGAAAACTCCCAGGGCGTTGCCCTGGGCTGCTATGATATGATAGAGCCCGTTGGGCATAGAAAGCTACGGTCTCGCCGATTTGCTACAGTCTCACCGATTTCAAACAAGCATACATCACACTACGGTCGCACCCATCGGGAGGTCCTCGATTCAGATAATTGGCGATCACGATTTGGAAGCATTGACTCCCGGAGGCTTGGTGGCGAAATGGGGACTGTAGTCTCACACCAACTCCAACGGAGTTATCATCGATAGCCCATGGTTCAAGAATCCTGGGCTATCGACGGAACGCCCTTGGCGTTGCTTCCGAATCGACTCCCGAATCGACTCCAAAATGCCTAAACTAAACCATAGGGACGGCTCGGAGAGCCAGCCCTGCCCCGGTTCCGCAGTCGTTGGAATATCTACTGCCCCCGGTTGGCACCCAAGACGCTGACGTAGGCGAGAAGGTCTGCAAGTTGTTGCTGTGTCAGCCCAGCTTCCAGCCCATCGGGCATCAGCGAGGTCGGCGTCAGTTTGATTTCGAGCAATGTTTCGCGGGAGATCCCCTTCAGCGTTCCATCCAGGAGCAGCAAGTTGTAGCCAGCACCGGTCTCAGAGTGGACCCGACCATAAAGGGTTTCGCCATTCTTCAGAGTTGCCGTGACACCCACATAGCCAGGATCGACACTGCGGCTAGGATCCACGATCGCGGTCAGTAATCCATTGACGGAACGATCCGTGTTTGATCGCAGGTCCGGCCCCACCCTCGCGGAATCTTCTTTCGTCGAGTGACAAGAGGCACAACGCGCTTCAAACGTGGCGGCCCCAGTGCCCGTATCTTCCATTCCCTGGACGCTGGCCTCCAGGGCAGCAATCGCTTCCGATCGATCCGTCTTCACCAGCGGAGCAAAGCATTCCTCAGCAAGCATACGGATCTCCTCGTCGCCGGAGCTGAGCAACTGCTGGCGCAGGGCAGCTGGGATGCTGATCGCGGGAATCATCTCGCCCTTGATTCGTGCAAGCAGCAAAAGAGTGGTTGGCTTCCTTCGTAGTGCCTTTTCGATCAAGGGCACACGCAACGACGATGGCAACTGATTGTACCAATCGAACACACGACTCGTCGCATAGTGCTCGTTAGCGAAAAGTCGGTCGAGCGCTGCCAGGCGCAGGGACTCAAGTTCCTCAGCGGAAGCGAGAATCTTTTCAAGAACGCCTGTATCATCGGAAACTCTTCCGAGCAGACCAATGGCCGCCAGTCGGCGCGCCTCCGTCTGCCGCTGATCGTCCGCAATCTCCCCTGCCTTCGTGGTAATCAGCGAAATGTGTCCCGTTTCGAGCAACTCGATTTCCTTAGCCGTCTCAGGATCAGCAACAGCCGCAGCTTTCCCGCGTTCATCCATCGTCGCAAAATAATCTGCAGTGAGTTCCAATCCGCGGATGGATTCGCTGCTGGTCGCGCGCAGCACTGGGATCATGGCTGGTTTTTCCCATGCAAGTGCGAACAATGGACGTGAGAATTCGCTTGGCAACTCATTCACAGCCGTAGCCATTGACTCCAGATGTTGCGGTGCGGAACTCATGATTGCAGCACGAAAGAAGTCACCACTATTTGACGGATTCTTTGCAGCTTCGACCAGGCCTTCTCCCGCCACGATTCCCCCTACTTCTCCCAGGCCAAAGATCGCCTGAAGTTTCACTGATGGATCTGGATCATGAGTGTGATGGGTCAGCCACTCGGCGACCCGGGACTTGGAGGCGTCGTGATGCTCGGCTATCCGAAGCGCATTTCGGCGGAGGTCGCCCGATCCAGATTTGACAGCATCGAACAACACCACCGAAGAAAGCGCCGATTTCCCATCGAGAACACTCACTGCGTGAAGGCGGGCCATTAGATTACCCCGGAGCGCCATCTCTTCCAACGCTTTCTTGTTCTTTTCAGACAACGCGGCACTGAGAAGGTATCGGTGGCCAAGATCGCGGATAATTCCATTGGCACTGGCGAGACTTTGAATCAACTGATCGACGTCAGCCACATCGATCGGCGATACTTCGCGGAGCGGTGCATCGACTCTACGAATCCGGTAAATCCTTCCACGATCTTCACCCGACCGGTAGAATGGCTTCAGCTCTTCGCGCCCCTCGGGAGGCAGCCAGTCTGGATGCTCGATCATGTAGCGATACATATCGACGATGTAGAGGCCACCATCCGGCCCAGTGCGGCTCATCACAGGCCGACACCAGCCATCACCGGAGGCAAAGAAATCGCGTTCTCCATCCTGCTCTGCTCGATCACCTTTGAACGAAACGCCTTCGCGCTTGATTCGATGCCGCTGCACCACATTGTGAAACGGCTCGCAGGTGAAGGCGGTGAGCGCCTCAGCCTCGCGGGGAAACAGCAAATCATCACGATAAATAGACGGGCCGCAAGCGGAAGTGTAACGCCCAGCTTGCTCATAGCTGTGGAATCGCTTCTCGATGGGTTTGTTAGGGAAAACCCGCGGATTGCCAGGGGTTCGCACCTGGATTCGCGGATCGGGTGCCGCATAGGTGGGATTGCGCCGCAGGTAACGATCGGGCAATACATAGTGCCACAGCGGCCAGCTGTTCTGCACACCGAACCAGTTGCCCCAGTCATCGCGGACACGGCCGAACTGCGACGGACCAGACTCCGGTTCGAGCACGCCAGTGTCCGGATCAAAACGAAAGTCACGGCTGCCAAGCGCGACCGAATTGCCTGCGGCATTGACGATGACCGTGTCGTTGCCGAAGCCCACATGATGGCCGCCGCTGGCGCAGTAAATCCAGTTATCCAGTCCCCAGCACAGGCTGTTCACTCGCAACTGCTGATTGCCCTGCACGAAGCCAGTGAACAGGACTTTGACTTGGGCCTCGCCATCGCCATCCGGATCATTGGCAAACAACAAGTCCGGCGCAGCGGTGATCAGCACCCCATCCCGCCATGCCATGACACTGGTCGGGAATCGCAATCCGTCGACAAACAAGGTGGACTTTTCGTATCGCCCATCACCATCGATATCCTCAAGGTAACGCACACGACCTCCAGGCTTCCCCTCCCCATCCATGCCATAGGGATAGTCCGCCATCTCCGCGACCCACAACTTGCCATCTAGCCCCCAATCAATCCCCACTGGATCGGCAACTTCAGGCTCGGCTGCGACCAACTCTAATACAAACCCATCGGCTACATGAGTGGCCGCGATGGTTTCCGCTGGAGACAGCGGTTGGGATTCGAGCTGGCTGGTCTTGGATTCTGACTCCGGCTTCGCGGGCTCCGGCTGGCGGACATCACCCCATTCTGGTTTAGTAGGCGGGGAAATTCCGAACGATTTGACCCTTCCCGCCACTTGTTCGGGCGTAAACACTTTGCTGAAAGCGGTAACCTCATCCAGGCGGCCTTCGAAATTGGCCGCATCATCCCGGGCAGCGGCGAGAGTGAAGGGAAAGTCCCGGGTGTTCATCAAGGGCAACCGTGCGACGATCTCTGGCTCTGGATCGCCATTGAGATAGACATGGACATTGCCGACCTTGTCACATGTGAGCATCACATGATTCCAGGCGCGGGGAATGATCTCGGTTCTGCCGAGTTCATTCGCAAAGAACAACCGGCCCGGAGCAGTGGCGGCGGTGCCGGAAATTCCG
>JAQCER010000498.1 GCA_027618625.1 Verrucomicrobiota bacterium | reverse complement strand
CTTCGTTCAGGCGCCGCTTACCATTGACCACTCGGCAGTGCTGGAAACATTGAGCCAGCTGGATACCTCCATCATTCCCCGTGGCGGCACCAATCTTTCTGAGGCAATCAGTCAGGCGCTCGAAACTTTTGACAAGGTCGAGAGTGCCAACCATGCTCTGATCATATTCACGGACGGGGAGGAGCTGGAAGGCGACGCCCTGGCTGCAGCTCGTCTAGCCTTTGAAAAAAATGTCATGATCATCACTATCGGTGTCGGTACGCATGCGGGTGGGGTCATTCCCGATCCCAATGGCCGGGCAGGCAACAGCTACGTGGTCGATGCGGAGGGCGGTGGCATGGTGCGGACGCAATTGCAGGGCGATCGGCTGGAGCAACTCGCGCGGATCACTCGCGGTGTGTATCTGAGGCTGGACTCGGGCGCGGTTGCAGGGGCGCTGGTCAAAAACGCTCTGGAGAATCTGGACAAAGTCGCGCTCACTTCCCAGCGCTCGACCCGCGAGCCGATCGAACGGTATCGGTGGCCGTTAGTTGCGGGAGTGTCATTGCTGCTGGCATCTTGGGTGGGAATGTTAGGGATGGTGAATTTCCGAAAACGCGCGATGTCAGGATGGAAGCCTTCGGTGGCGCTGGCGGCGTCTACATTGCTCATATTTACCGCAGGGGCGACGCCGACCGACGCTGGCGTGTTCGGTGAAGATCCTTACGCGGCTATTGCGAAAGGGAGGTTCAGTGCGGCGATCGAGGGGCTGACGCAAAAACTTGAACGGGCTCCAAAGTCACGGCTGGCAGAGGAGTGGCGATTCGCCAGAGGGACTGCTGCCTTTCGTGATGGTGACTATGATCTGTCGATCGACGATTTCAGTGAAACGCTACTGAGTGATGACTTGCAGTTGCAGGAGCAATCGCACTACAATCTTGCCAATGCGATCGCAGGAAAAGCGAGCTTGCGCACCGATGATGCGGACTTGGACGCACTCATTCAGGACATCGGTGACGCCATTGATCATTACGGTGCGGCGTTGAAACTGAACCCGGCGAATAGCGACGCAGCGGCGAATCTAGATGCGCTAAAGGCGTATCTAGAGCAACTGGAAAGAGCACGTGAAGAGGCGGGGAGCGAGGGCGGTGAACCGCAGGAATCAAAGGAAGGTGAGGGTGAGTCCGAAGGTGAAGGCGAGAGCCCCGGTGAGGGGGATCCTTCGTCGTCCAAAGAGAGTTCTGGAAACAATGGCAAGGGCCAAGGCAAAGGCAAAGGCAAAGGCAAGGGGGGCGAAAATCCGGGCGAAGGAGATTCTGGTGACGGTGAGCAAGGCGAACAGGGCAACGGTGGAGAAGGGGCCGGGCAGCAGCAGGAACAACAACAGGACAAGGACAAGGACAAGGACAAGGGTGAGGGTGAGGGGGAAGGTGATGATGATGGCAGCGGGGACAGTGAGTTGGAAGGTGAATTGAAAGCCATGAAGCAGGACGGCGATCAGGGGACGAACCCTGATGGGAAAACGGGGGGCGGGGACGGGACAAACAAAAGGGATCCACGGACTGGATTCAGTCCATCGGAAGCGAGGCAGTTGCTGCGGGCGCTGGCGGACGAGGATCGGACTGTCCAGCCGATGTATGGTGAGCCGGTAAAAGAAAGGGGCTACAAGGACTGGTGAGTTTGGCTGCCTCCATGAATCGCCGTATGATGGTGATGTTAGGGTGCTGGTTGCTGGTATTCTGCCAGGTGAGCCGTGCGCAGACCGGGATCTCCGTGCGGGCAAGCTTGTCGCCCGTCACGATCAGCGTGGGGCAGGAGGGCAGCTACACCATTCTGGTGAGTGGTGCCGGAAGTGTTGACACGTTTCCAAATGAGATTTCGGTGCCAGGCCTGGAAATGAAATACAGGAATACGGCGCGGAGGTTTGAGACGATTCAAGGCAGAAGCGTCCAGAATTTTAATGTGGTCTACTCATTTTCCGCTCAGCAGGAAGGGAACTTCACGATTCCGAGTCAGACCATTGGAGTCGGAAAGGCATCCTTCCAGACCAATGCGGTGGTGGTTACGGTTCAGCGTGGTGCGCCCAGCGCCGTAGAAGAGCAGCCGACACTGAGGATCGAGATCGCAAAGACTGAAATGTTTGTGGGAGAAGTGGTGCCGGTCGCGCTGGTCGTTGAAGTGCCAGCAGGTTCCCAGTTTCGCCCTGTGGAACATCCTAAGTTTAACCCGGAAGGCTTTGCTGCGAAGCGGTTCGAACTCCCCGTGCCAGGTGGGCAGCGGGAGGGCTGGAGCGAATACCGCTACGAGGGTGCGTTGTCAGCGATCTCTGCGGGAAACCGGACGCTGGCCGCTGCTGAGCTGGCGTTTTCTGTGAGTTCACCGCCCCAGAGAATGCCTCGGACTCCCTTTCTGAGCGGCTGGAAATCAGCGAACTATCGACTGCAGACCGATCCGATTCCTCTGGTGATCAAGCAGCTGCCGACTGAGGGCATGCCGGCGGATTTTCAGGGGGCGGTGGGAAGCTTCACCATGGAGGTTGCCGCTTCGCCGCTGGAGTTGCGGGTCAATGATCCCCTGGTGATCGATTCGAAAATCACCGGCACTGGCAATTTTGACCGATTGACTGCGCCAGTCATGACCGACCGAGACGGATGGAAGGTGCAGCGTCCGCGCGAATACATGGAGAACCGCTCCACTGGGCTTGAGCGTGGAACGGCTGCTTTCAGTCAGGTGGCGCAACCGCTGCGGGAACTCGGTGAGGTGCCCTCGCTGGAGTTCAGTTTCTTCGATCCGATTGCGGCACGCTATCATACGCTGCGCTCGAATCCGATTGCGATCGTCGTCAATCCTGAAGAAGCTCCGTCGAATCGTGTGAACGGGAAAGATTTCACGACACCCGAAGCCAGTGTTCCAGAGGAAGAACTGGCCGACATTCTGGCGATTCGTCACCAGCCTGGAAAGTTGCTTCACGTGGACGGTAGCGATGCACCTGTGCCGATCGCGTATCGAGCGGTGGTGGTCGTCTCCGTTCTTGCGGTGCTCGGCATCTTAGCCTTTGGACTTTCCCGGCGGGTGAGAAAGTGGCGTGAAGCCAGCGGGCGACCGGGCGATCAAACGCAGGGCCGGTCCAGTTCAGAGATATTCCATGAGCTGGCCAGAGGTGGAAAACCTGCCAAGCTTTTCTACAAGCTGGCTGGGGAATTAATTGAAGCGCTCAGAGTCGAACGTGGAGTGCCGGTCGAGGAAGCGGTTCGCGATTCCCCGGAACTCAGTAAGATTCTGACGCAGGTGCAGTACTACCATTACGGCACCAGCGCCGGACGGGCGGCTGAAGGGTTGAACGAGTCCGAGCGGAAACGGGTGGTGGAATCATTGCGCAATCTGATCGCGACCTTCAGTGATCCATCCAAAGGGAAGGGGCCGGTGGGATGAATTGCTCGGGAAGAATGATCTATGTGTTGATGAGTCTATGCTTGACGTGGGCCGGTGTCTGCCCAGGCAGAGGAGCTGACCCCGTGGTGGCGCAGGCGGAGTTTGATACGGCAGTAGCTGCATATGAAAAAGGCGACTTTGCCATTTCATACGGAAAGTTTACAAAAATCGCTGAAGTCTTCGTGTCGCCGGAATTGTGTGTCAACGCTGGCAGTGCAGCGTATCGAGCCGGTAATGACGGCAAAGCGGCGCTCTGGTTCCGCCGGGCCCTGGTGCTCGATCCCCGCTGCACGGAGGCCAGGCAGAATTTGCGGTTTTTAAAACGGCGGCTCGGCTTTCTCCGCTTTGACGAAGCTGGGCTGCACCGGGAATTTGGCGACTTGCTGGCGATCCCCGTGTGGCGATTCTGGTTCGCGTCGTTGGCGGGTCTGGCAGCGGTCAGTCTCGTCAGCCTGCTGGTTTTTCGAGTGAGTTCCCGCGTCAGGAACGGCTTGCTTTGTGTCAGTGTCAGTGCTGCCCTGCTGAGCGGTGCGTTCGGTATCGGGTGGTGGGCGAATAGACCGGATCGACAGGTTCTTTCACTCCACATCGTGGTCGCGCCCGATGCCGCAGCCCTAGCAGCCCCCAACTCCAGTGCCGGGAGGATCGTTGCTCTCCCTGCCGGTTCCGAA
>JAQCER010000497.1 GCA_027618625.1 Verrucomicrobiota bacterium | reverse complement strand
ATCCCTCACATTGCGATACTCCGAACCGAAATTTCAAGACATACCCACTAAACTCCCGGAAGAACCTGCAGGTGAATACGTAGCAGTGCGCTCAAGTTGATGTCAACTGGAAGGTGCGTATTTGCGTATTTGCGGAGGACGGAATGCCGAATGCCATTCCGTTCTACTGCCCCACTAAAACATCACCTGATCCGCGTCTTCCTCCGCAGCTGCCAGCGCGAGTGCTTCAGCAGCCTCGAACCCTTCGTCCCGCAGGCGATCTGGGCTGTCCGCAGCTTCCGTTGCGAGCACGTCACAGCGTTCATTTTGCGCGTGGCCCGCATGGCCGCGTACCCATTTCCACGTGATACGATGCTTCTGACGCACCGCATCCAGACGCTGCCAGAGATCCGCATTTTTCAGCACGCCAGCCTTCCCGCGCGACCAACCCTTCGCACGCCAGCCGCCGATCCAGTTCTTGTTGATCGCATCGACGAGATAGCTGGAGTCGGAGCAAAGAGTGACCTCGCACGGCACCTTGAGCGCCTCCAGGCCAACGATCGCCGCCAGCAGCTCCATGCGATTATTCGTCGTCCGTTGATACCCAGCAGAAAGCTCCTTACTATGCTTCCCACTGACGAGGATCACGCCATAACCACCCGGCCCGGGGTTGCCACGGCAGGCTCCGTCGGTGTAAATCGATACTTTCGCTGGTGATTGATCAGCCATCCCGGCAGCGTTACGAGAGGGCTGCGGCTTGATCAAGCGGAATAGATCGATAGACCAGACCAGACTTGTCTTGCCGGAAGGCAGCCGCGGAAGCTATGGTAACGGCAACAGGTAATCAGGATGAAAAAATCTCTTCTAACGCATGGGCTCGTCCTTTTGATCGGCTTGGGAGTGGGTTACGTTGCGAGTGTTGATCGCCACGGAAAATCGGATACCAAAGACAACGCGGCCGCAGTCTCTGAACCATCTCCCAAAGTCCGAGAGCGGGACGCTACCACAAGCGCCAGCGTTTTGACCGACGAGGATTTGAAGAAATCGATCACTAGAATAGCCGGATCGGCTTCGCCTGTGCGTAATGTCGCTGAATTGACAATCCTCGGAATGGAGGCTGCTGCCGCTGATTTAGAGTTGGCCACGCGCACGCTCGAATCCATTGATCGGCATGAGAAAGTCGCGTTCATGCGCGGAATCGCTTCACACATCGCCCAATCTCTTCGTGCGGAAGAAGCGATCGAATGGGTGCGAGGTATCGATCCCCGGCTCGAATCCGAAGGTCTCCTGGCTCTGGTGTCGTCATGGACCGGCGCTCATCTCTTACCATCTCTTGGTATCGAGAATATGGCCAGCGCCCTGATGCGCACTGAATCTGTCTCTGATGAGATCAAGGACGGCTGGATTGCAGCCTTTAGTGATCATCCTATGCGGAACTCCATGCTGGCAGAGCGCGCGGTCAATCTCGTTCAAACAGATATTGATGGGGCGCTTGCCCTGGGGGATGGACTCACAGGCTGGGAACGCGATCAGTTCGTGAAAAGGATGACCACGCTCTGGGCTGCTTACGATGCCGATGCAGCCTGGGAGTGGGTCGGGGCGAATAGGGACAACGTTTCGGCAAAATCCGTTGCTGGCGTTCTATCGATGATGGTTCAGAAGGATAGCGATGCCGCACTTGCCGCTTTTGATACCTTGACCGACGGCGAAGCGCGCATTGCCGCAGCAGCCGGGCTTGCAGCGATGCAGACCCTCGACCACGGAACCCAGGCCGCTGTCGAATGGGCTGACAGTCTGCCCGAGGCTGCGGAGCAGGAGGCCGCCCACGAGCAGATATACCGTGAAACACCACGCGGCATTGGCGCAATGCTTTCGGAGGATGGCGGGGCCGTGCGCATCCAGGGAATCGTGCCCGGCACACCAGCCGCGATTGCCGGGCTGCAGAAGGGCGATCGGATCGTCGAAATCGATTCCGATGGTCGCGGTTCTTTTCAGGATGTGAGTGGGCGAGGCCTCTTGGACGCAATAAGCCTCATTCGTGGAGACGCAGGCTCGCCGCTGCAACTGAGAATTCTTCGCGACGATGGTCACGGCGGCGTGTCCGAGCAGGTGCTCAGTCTCAACCGCCCGCAACTGGTGCTCCCCGGCTCCTCGGCGGACGAGCATGCACCGTTGATCGAGAGTGCAGAGTGATGACGAGAATCGTCGCTGCCATCGCCTGGAGTCCTCACGCCGATGGTAACCAACGCGAATGCATCAACGGTGAAGTTGCCCCGACGCTGGACACCGGATTGTCATTTGATTCAAAATGTGAGACTCTTGAGCAACTGGAATCACACAACGAGAAAACGAAACCATGGCATTTACGGAATCATTACGGGTCGGAGTGGGTGGACGCATTGGCAGGGCGTTCTTTGGCGTAATCGTCGGACTGATCCTCGCAATCGCGGCAGGCGCATTGTTGTTCTGGAATGAAGGCAGAACAGTGAAGCGACACCGCGACCTACAAGCGGGAGCGGAACAAGTGATCACGGTTGAAAGCTCCGTCATCGTTCCAGGCAATGAAGGCAAGCTGGTGCACCTGATTGGTCAGACCGCGACCGATGGGCCACTGGTCGATGCTGAATTCGGCATCGAAGAACAAGCCGTGAAATTGATCCGTGACGCTGAGATGTTCCAGTGGGTCGAAGACGAGCATACGCGGACGGAGGGGAGCGGTTCGAGTAAACAGAAAGTCACCGAGTATCGCTACGAGAAAAAGTGGGAGTCCGAGGTGCTCGATTCGGCGAACTTTAAGGAGCCGGCAGAACACCAGAATCCCAGATCGATGAAATACAGGCCCCAACGGCTGGTGGCGCAGAAGGTGATGCTGGACGCGTTCGTGTTGCCTGATTTTCTAGTGGGCAAGATCAACAAGAGCGAACCAGTGGCGATCCCAAATCTCGACCGCGCCAGTGCTGCAGTGCAGGCAGAGGGAAAGCTGGCGGGTGATGAAGTCTACTTCGGAGAAAACCCCGACAATCCGCAAATTGGCGATGTCCGTGTTTCTTTCAAAGCGGTCAGAACTGGAATCACGAGCATCGTGGCGCAGCAGGCTGGCGAGACGTTCGCTAAATTCCAGGCAGCCAATGGAACGATCGAATTGCTCCACGAGGGAGCAGCGTCGTCACAGGAAATGTTCCAGCAGGCGGAGGCGCAGAACTCGATGATCGCCTGGGCGATTCGCGGAGGCGGATTTGTTGCCATGGGCGTCGGCCTGTCAATGCTGTTCGGGCCGCTCGTGGCGGTGGCGGGCTTCATTCCATTTCTCGGAGGCATCGTTGGTCGAGGCACCGCGATCATCGCGTTTCTTATCGCGGGAATTGTCTCGTCCTCAATCATCGCCGTCGCATGGATTGCCTATCGACCATTGATCGGCATCAGCGTGTTGGTGCTCACCGCAGCCTGCATCGTCCTGCTCGTCAAGGCCGTGAGAAAGCGAAAGCTGCTGCAACAGCAAAATTCCGCAGCAGAGCCACCACCCTTGCCTGCAAATCCGCCACAGCGCGATTTGAAGTCATGAGCGGCGGTAATTCGTAGCATTTCGCGACACGGCTGCCGCCGTCCAGCTCCAAGCAAGCGGTGTCCAGTTTTCGTCGAGAGGAAGAACATTCTGGAGCAGCTTTGCTGTCGGGAACGGGAGCAGGTGCGCAAGCGCGGCCATACCTGTTGGCTTTGCTGCAACGTTCAGGGGAGCATGTGACCTGAACGCCGTGGAAATGAGCCGAAGGGTCGATCCCGTTTCTGGAGGTGGCGCTCCAACTTTGTGGGGTGGCGCTCCAACTTTGTGGGGTGGAGTTCCATGATGCGGAACTGAGGAATCGCCTCGCACCGTGCGTCGTATTGTCAAATCGCTCACTGTAAGATTGTTGTGAATGGTTCTAAAAAGTTGGCACGGCCTTTGCTTAGGATAGGTGCATCACCGGACGGAAAACTTTTGGCTGGTGATGAACGAACAAGAACAAACAAACCAAACCTTAAAAATCGAAAGACCTGATACCATGGCTACCGAAGCACTTACACGCGCAGAAATCGAAGCAATCGTCCTTACGAACGCCGCCAAGC
>JAQCER010000496.1 GCA_027618625.1 Verrucomicrobiota bacterium | reverse complement strand
CTTCTCGTCGAGGTAATTCAGAATACGACCGACGTTCTCGTCGACGCCTTTCACCGTGCCGAGGTAGTTCCTCATGTAGCGACGGAACTTCCAGCGCACGACGTCCTTGTGATTCAGTTTGCCGGATGAAAAGTCGGCCAGGAAGGCCTGGTTGCGAGGTCCGAAATGCGCGTTCCATTTCTCCTTCTGCGCTTCGGTCATTCGATTGTATTCCGGAGTGCCGTATCGGTCCGGGCCGGGCAACTCGACACCGCCACGCTCGTCCTTGCGAACCTTGGCGTCATAGGCCCAGTCAAAGTGGCGGTCAATCTCCATCTCGTTCGCAGCCAGCGTGGTGCTGCGATTCCGGTAATCATCGAATAAACTTTCGGGCTCGGGAATTTCGACGTTGTCAAACGCGTCGAGATGTCGCAGGGCCGGAGCAAAGGTTCGATGCGGCGCCTTGTGCTGACACATCAGAAAGAACGGCTTGGTCTGGTCACGCTGTTCCAGCCATTCGATGGCTTTGTCTGTTACGAGGTCGGTCGCGTACCCCTCGAACCGCCGCCGTGTCCCGTCCATCTGAATGAAGTCGGGATTGTAATAACTGCCTTGGCCCGGAAAAACTTCCCAGTGATCGAAGCCGACTGGATCGGTCTTCAAGTGCCACTTCCCAATGACGGCGGTGCTGTAACCGCCCTTTTGCATCGCCTTGGCGACCGTCCACTGGCTCTGATCCAGGCCCTCTCCGGTATTGCGCATAAAGCCATTCTTGTGGCTGTGCTTGCCGGTTAGAATCGTTGCTCGCGACGGCCCGCAAATCGAATTGGCGCAGAACGAATTGAGAAAGACCGCACCCTCGCGGGCGATCCGGTCAATGTTTGGGGTCGGCGCAATGTCCGCGAGAGGGCCGCCGTAGGCCGAAATCGCCTTCTGGGCGTGATCATCCGAAAAGAGAAACACGATGTTTGGCCGTTGCTGTTGGGCCTCCGCTCGACCGGGATGGAGCACAGCGACGCAACTGGCAAACAGAATCAGCCGTAGGACCCACAGCCTGGATGTCATTGAGGGACGGAGTTTCGGGATATTCATACTGATAAACAAAAACACCTAGACCCGCGAGAATATCGAGTCCTGGAGCGTGCCGGTGCTGTCTGCAAACGCACTTTCCTCGATGCCCATCGAGTGCAGAATACTGAGATACAAGTTGGACATGAGCGTCTCGCTGCCGCGCCGATATTGACCGTGTTTCAGGCCCATGTTGGCGCCACCGGCAATGAGCGTCGGCAGGTTCTTGGAATAATGCGTCGTGCTGGCTCCGCTGCCATACAGCACGATACTGTTATCCAGCACGCTGCCGTCGATGTCCTGATACTGCTGCAGGCGTCCCAGGAAATAAGCCAACTGCTCATTGAGAAACAAATCATACTTGGCGAAATCCAGTTGCCCCGTCTTGTCCTTGGCATGGGAGAGAAAGTGATGCGTCTTGCTCAGGCCAAGCTTCAAAGGGAACGTGTCGCTGATCCCCATGCCGTCTTCGCGGCTGAGCATGAAGGCGACGCTGCGGGTGATGTCCGCGTCGAACGCCAGCGCGATCAGGTCGAACATGGTCCGGTAGTAATCCTCGGGTTCGTCCGCCGGAGTGGCGTCCAGATTGAGGTGTGAGGTGTCCTGCTTCTTCAGCGGGACGTCGAGCCACTTTTCCGAGGCAATCAATCGCGACTCAAATTCGTTCAGCGATGTCAGATACTGATCCATCTTTTCGCGGTCGGATCGCCCGAGCGTTCGGTCAAGCGACTTCGCGTTCTCCAATACCGCATCGACGAGTTTCATCCGTCGATTCAATTGGCCCCGTCGAGATTCGAGCGAGGTCCGGTCGCCCCGAAACAGAGTATCGAACACGCGACGGGGACTGTTCTCCGCCGGGATGGGTTTCCCTTCCAAGTCGTAGGAAATCGTTCCGGTCCGGGACATGTATCCAGTGCCGGCATCGATCGAAAGGACCAGCGAAGGCCGACGACAATACTGCCTGGTGTGGAGCGCCACGACCTGGTCGAGTCCGACCGAGTTGTAACGTCCGGGTTTCGGGTCCTGCAGAGGAGCGCCGGTCAGCCACATGTCCGAGCAAAGGTGCGGGTCATTCTTGGGTCCGTTCCCGTGATACAAGCCGCCCATAAAACTCAACTGCCGGCGAAAGGGGCTCAGCGGCTCGGTCGATTTACCGAACACGAACTCACCATCCGTTTCCGACCTGGGAAACCAACTCCACTCGTCGATCTCGTTCCCCGACTCCGGAAGCGACATTCCGTTTGCCGTGTAAAGCGCGCAGAACCGGCGAGGTGCCCGCTGCGTAACTTTTTCTCCCATCACTTCCAAAACCGGAAGGGCGAGCGCAACACCCGCCAGGCCTTTGAGAACGGAACGGCGATTGAGTTTGACAGTATCAGGCATAGGAATATTTCCGGTCAGCAACAGTGCGTATAACAAGCAGCGTTATACAGGAAATTGATCTTCGCGGCAAGGCGCATTACTTCTCCAGGAACAGCGGGCTTTTCACGACAAAACGAATCATGTCACTCATGCGGTATCCGTCCGGATCCAATTGCAGGCCCTCTTGTTTGAGGTATTCGATCTCATGATAGCTGAGACTCCGACCGGTCGCGTAACTCGCGAGGTGCTTCAAAAAGCTGAACGCGACCTGATCAATCCGGTCGTTGACTAAATAGGCCTTCAGGCTATTCGTATCGGCGACTTGGGTCCCGTCGGGAAGGGTCGAACGGGCATCCACGCCTGTGTCCGTCTTGATCAAACCCGCCGCGCCAAACTGTTCAAGCGGAATCCCCCACGGATCGATCTTGGTATGACATTCGGCGCACCCTTCCTGGTTTCGATGCCGTTCCAGGCGCTCGCGCAGGGTTAGCTGGATTTCACCCTCTCCATCCTCCGGCAGTGCCGGAACGTTCGGCGGCGGATCGTCGGGCGGCTCGGCGATGATCTTTCGCGCCAGCCACGCACCACGTTTGACCGGGTTGGATTCACGGCCGTCAGACAGTCCGGCAAGAATTGCGACCTGGGTCAGCACACCCCCAAGGTTCTCGCTCTCGTGCTTGACCGGGATGAACTCAAACCCCCGCTCCGCTTTGCGCCCAAGTCCGTAGTAATCCGCAACCACCTCATTGGCCACGATGAAGTCGGACTGAACGAGATTGCGGAGCGGCAAATTACGTTGGATCAGATATTTCAGATACTGGACCGGCTCCTGCCGCAAATGTTTCCTCAGTTCCGGAGTCAGCTTCGGATACCGTGTGTGATCGATCTCAACGACGTCAAATTTGTCGAGACTCAACCACTGCGAGACAAACGGATCCACAAACCTGGCAAACCGGGGATCCTGGATCATCCGATCGATTTCGGAATCCAGTGACGCGCGCAGCGCACCGTTCGAGGCCAGGTCGAGAAGTTGCGGATCGGGCGCGCTGTTCCAAAGAAAATACGACAACTTCGAGGCCAACTCGTAGGCATCCACCGGCTCCGGCTCCGGCCCCGCGCTGTCTTCGATCAGAAACAGGAATTGCGGGGAGGTCAACACAACAAGAAGCGCGTCTTTGATACTCACGTTAAAGTCGCTCGTTGCGGCAAAGGAATCCGCCCAAACCGACAGCAGAGAGGCCGTTTCCTCGTGGGTCATCGGTCGGCGAAAAGCCCGAACGGCAAACGCCTCGATAATCTCGCGCGCATCGCTCGCGGGTTCGTCGCCATGGTGGGATTTGAAAAAGATATTAGTGTGGTTGCGCGGCGGCCAGGTCTCATAAAAGGGACCCTCGAATTCAACAGATCGAACGAGTAATCGCGGCGTGTCACGGCCATCGGTATATTCGCTGCGCACGCCGAGGTCCCTCAGGCCGGCGAGATAATTCACATTGTTCTCCTCGATGTCCGGATCGGGGAAATTCCTGATGGCGTCCTCGAACACATATTTCTTCAATGTGCTCGACGATACCGGCTTAGGCTCCCCCACGGCGTTCATTGTGTTCCCGCAATCACGGCGCACTCCGAGATGGACACCCACCCTCGGCGATCGCTTTTCAAAAACCTCAAATCGCCGAACC
>JAQCER010000495.1 GCA_027618625.1 Verrucomicrobiota bacterium | reverse complement strand
ACCCACTAAACTCCCGGAAGAACCGGATTATCTCTGCTCCTCAGGATGGATCATTGCACGAAAGTTACTGCAGTTGCCCGCCAATGCTCCCGAGCAATCCAGGAACGTTTTTCGCAGTTTCCTCGGCTCATTGTTTGCTCCGTATGCGTCAAAGACCGCTGACGGCAGCGTGCAGATCTCGAAACCAAAAATGGCGACTTTCTATCGTGAGCTGACCGCGCAGATCGGTGCCCATTCGATTGATATTCCTAATCCTGAGGGGCGGGCGGGCAAGAACTCGGAATGACGAACAGAACTCAGTGATCAAGACTTGGGCTGCTCAACGAACGGTTTTGCAGCTTGGTATTGGCCAAGGCGGGCGGTCAAATTAGCCGTTAGCGATTCGTTGTTGGCTGCTTTTGCGAGAACGATCGCGCGCTGCACAGTAATCACAGCATCTTGAAAATTGCCATTGGCAGCTTGCGCAGCGCTGAGGGTATCGAGGACGGTGGCATTTCTATTTCCGGTGGCGGAATTGAGTTCCTGCGCCATTCGCAGTGCTTCGGCAGGATTGCGCACTTCGTCATCGGGATTCGTGGCCAACAGCCAGGCGAGGTTGTTGGCGGCGATTTGGTTTCCAGGCTGCGACTTGAGGCCAGTCTTATAATAAGTAACCGCGCCGGTTGCTTCGCCTTGGGAGGCAAGCAACGCTGCGAATCCAAAGTTGGCGAGCGCGTGATCGGGATTCAATTTTAAGGCGGCCTGGTAGTGCAGTCGGGCTTCCGATGCCTGACCAAGGCGTGAGCGCAGTTGGGCAAGCGTGTGGTGACCATCCACGGAGGTGGGATCCAGTTCGAGAGCGGTAGCATAGTGGTACGCTGCGCTTTCGGGGTCGTTCGCGTTCAAGAGAGCTTTGCCGTAGCGAACGTGGATCGATCCCTGGAGGAGCTTCGCCGTGCGACGGACTTCGGGGTGCGGGATCATCGTGCCTTCGATCTGAGCCGAGCGCTGCAGGCGTTCTCCGAGCGTGCCGTTGGAATGGTCGACGTCGGCGAGCAGTTGGTCGATCGTCAGGGAGCCCTTATAAATGACCGACAGGCGGCCTTTTGGATCGATGAGGAACGAGCACGGAACGGGAAGCGGTGCGTTTAGGCCCACGGTATGATTGTGGAGTTCCTGCAATGCAGCGACCAGGGGTTCAGTGGCGATCGTGCTGGGAAATGGGAAATCGAGATCAGCCAATACCTTGCCTGGATCTGAAGCATCTGGTCCACTGGCGGCATCACCTCCGATCGCGTCAACATTGAGCGCCAGCACGTCGACATTTGCAGCACGCAGTTTGTCGGCGTGGTCGCGGAATTGCCCGAGTTCGCCCAGACAGGGCGCGCACCAGGTCGCCCAGAGATTCAGCAAGAGCGATCTGCTGTTGCCGATCCCCGCTTTGGTGCCGTCCTCGCGTTTCATGTTGAGTTTCGGAGCGCGAAGCAGGGTTACCGCAGGAATGCGTGCCGTGCCGCCAGTGGTCGCGACCGTAGGAATGGATGGCGTAAGGTTGATAGCCCCGTCTCGTGATGGCATCAGCGCTGCCTTGCCCGAGCTTTGCGTGAGGAGGTAGCGACGATCGGCTGCGATTGCGCTGAATACTTCGTTCGCGCCGCCGGGCCAGCGCACAGTCACCGCCTCGATCTCGGAGTCCTGCCCAAGCCCGAAGTGGAGCCACTTGCTCGACTGCGAAAGGAACCCTTCGCCAGCGCGCAGGCTGCTCACGAGGCGTTGTGAACTCTCCCCACGCAGTTTTACTTCGACCCGTGCACCGATAGCATCGCGGTTGGTCGATGTTCCATTCCCGACGAGACGAAGCGCGAGGAAATGGTTGCCGGCGTTTGCGTCGTTGCGCATCAGGCGCAGCCGCGGCCCGTTGCGATTCGAGATCCATAGATCAAGATCGCCATCCTGATCCCAGTCGGTGACTGCGACCGCGCGGCCATCATCTGGAAAGTCAATGCCGCTGCCCGCCGAGAAATTGGCGAAGCCACCGTCGCGGGTGTTGAGGAAGCAACAGTTGCGCTCATTGCCGCTGAAGGCGCGCCCGGCATCGATCATCGCCGAGAGATCGCGGTGAGAACTAGCATCACCAGAACCGACGGGCGCATCCTCGGAGTCGATGGTTTTCGGCACGACCTGCCGCCAGAAGAAACTTCACAAGTCGCCCGTGTCTTCGTCTGAGGAAAGATACCCGTTGGCGACCACCAGATCGAGCCAGGAGTCGTTGTTGATATCAACGAAGTTGGATCCCCATGCCCAGCGGCCAAGGTGCACATTCGCGCTGAGGCTGACATCTTCAAACTCGTTGCCATTTCGAAATAGAGAATTTCCACGTGCGAAGCGACGGAAACGGTCGCGAATTTTGTCGTCAGTGCCGGTCTTAAATTTTTCTTGCGAGGTAATCCTGCTGCCGGCTGCCGAGAACATATTGGACACGTAGACATCCATGCGACCGTCACGATCATAGTCTCCCCATGCGACCGACATTCCAGAAGCACTGTCTTCCACGCCAGCAGTCGCGGCGATGTCCACGAATCCTTTCCGCCCGCCCGGATCGGAATCGTAGCGATACAGATTGTTTCGACCGTAGTCGTTTGCGACATAAAGATCCTGATCCCCGTCATCGTCGAAGTCTTCCCAGGAAGCAGCAAAGCTCCAGCGGCGGTTGTTTTGATCCAGCCCAGTCGCCTGCGTTACGTCTGTGAAAGCGAGTTCTCCGTCGCTACCAGTGTCATTGTGAAACAGTGAGTTTGCCGCACCGTTTTCCGCGTCATGGTAGACGAAGCGGCCTCCTGACACCGCGCCGATCGAACCGCCGCTATCGTCCGCCACGTAGCCACAGACATACAAATCGAGCCGACCATCGCTATCATAGTCTGCGGCGGCTAGCGATGCCGTCGAACCGCTGCAAGGTAGGGCGGCTGCAACGTTGAATCGCTTCCCATCCTCATTGCGAGCAATCACAACATTGCCATAAATCGCGACGACGAGATCCTGATCGCCATCGTTGTCGAGATCGACCAGAAGAGCTGAGCGCGAGTCCTCAATCCAGTCGACACCCCACTCTGCTGAAACATCCTGCGCCGTGCCGTCCGGGTTTTGCAGGAACAGCCGGTTGGGCAGGCCGGGCTCCTGACAAAGGTACAAATCATCGAGGCCGTCACCGTTCACGTCCCCGATGGCGATGCCGGGAGTGCCGAATCGGTTCAGCATCGCGCGCACCGGCAGCCGCCCCAGCCAGTGATTCATCCCATAGACGAGTTGCTGCGAGTGGGATGCATTCGCCGCGAGGGCGGATTCTGTGCAGTCAGAAAACACGGGCAGTGTGCGCTTGGTAGCGGTGCGTTCAAACTTTGGAACGCGGATACTGACCAATTTCAATGCCTCGCCTTCCTGTCGCCAGCCGACGATCCAGGTGGCGTGGTGTTCGATGATCGAATCGATGGTTTGAAAGGTGAGGGCAAAGTGCTGTTCGGTAGTGAACGCGGTCTGCGGGGAGGAGGCCTCGTCTGGCACAACGCGCGTAATCTTGAACTTGAAATGCCTGCTTTCTGGCGTCCCGGTTAGCTGGGACTTCACCCCAGCGAGCATCCGTTGGAGGTCAGCGGTATCACCTTGCCGCACGTTGTCGGCGCGGCTGCGTTCGATTCGCACGGTCTCGTCATCGAACACCTTTTCAAGATCGGAAGGGACAATCGCATCGCAGCTGAAGCCATCGACAAGCAATGCCGACGCATCGCCGTCCTCAAAGAACAACGCTCCGAGTTGATCGAGCTGCTCTCCAGCGCGTGTCGCCAGGACTTCGCTTTCCCAGCCATCTGCGCCCGGATCATCCATTTGCTGCCACGCCTCCTGCTGACTGCTCGGCAATTCGGCAAGGGCGGTTTCCACCGGTCGGGCTGCGGCAGGACTCGGGTGGGATTCGTCTCTGGAGATTTCGGCAGGTGGATCGGTTGGGTCGGTTGGATCACTGGCATCTCCGCATCCCATGAGCAAGGCGACCCAACCGGCAACCGCGATGGCGGCGAAATGTGCGAACATGCGTCGTAAGCCAGTAGTGTTTGTCAT
>JAQCER010000494.1 GCA_027618625.1 Verrucomicrobiota bacterium | reverse complement strand
AAGATGAAATCGGTCACCAGCCTCGGGCGCACGGTGCTCTTCGTCAGCCACAATCTTGGAGCCGTCTCTAACCTTTGTACCCGCGCACTTCTAATCGACAGGGGCCGTTTGACCCTCACAGGAACCACCGACCAAGTTATCCAGCGTTATCTAAACTCCGGCAGTCGCAAAACGGATAGCTACTCAGCTCCTGAGGGCGAGCATTCACAAATCGTCAATGCTCAAACTCGCCCAGCGGGTGGCAATTTCGGCGAAGCCATCAAGTGCGGCGACAGCATCGACATCCGTGTAGACATTCAGCTACCTTACCAGAGTTCGAACGTAAAACTGGGTATCGGAATCGACGACGCGAACAACACTCGCCTGCTCACTGCGCACCCCGACTGCGACCCAGATTTTCACTTGAAACCGTCGTCTGATCGGATTCGTCTCAGCTGCCGTCTTGAGCGACCCGGCCTTGTCGAGGGAACCTACTTATTGACCTTCCTCCTCATGGTCGATGGCAAACTCGAACAGAAACGCTAGCGGTGCATGACTCTCGAAATCGCGCCAGGCGACTTCTTTGGCAATGCCGGCAAGCACTTCACTGGCAGCTTTCTCGTCGACCAGACCTGGTCTGATGAGACTGCCTCCCTATCCCCCAGACACACCGTTTCAGTATGAGAAGTTTAATCAAACGCTGCCTTCCCCAAGCCATTCTGGAACCCTACCAGATGAAGAAATATGGGCGTTTTCTGTGGATGAAACTCCAGACCGACGGCCTGCTCGGTTCAGATCTCTACGAAGCGATTCATCGGACGTTTCTAGACAATGCCATCGGCGACCACGATATCGTCGAAGTCGGTGGCGCATCCGGCTCTGCCAGCATTGCCATCGCATGGGCACTCAATGAACGGCGTTGCAAATCAAAGCTTGTCGTCGTTGAAAAATTTGAAGGCGGCACGCGCGCGCAATTCGGTGGCTATAACGAGAACTACCAACGCTTTCAGAGTTTCATCAAGCGCTACGGAGTGGCCGACAGGATCATACTGTTCGCCGACTACCTCACGATGGAGAATAGCCAGCAAGTAGTCGATCTGGTCAGCAGCGATAAAATCGGCGGAATGATGCTCGATGCCGATGGTCACATCCACCGTGACTTCGCCATCTTCTGGGAGCGCCTCGCCCCAGGCGCACCTATCGTCATTGACGACTATCATCCTGACACTAGCGTTAAACACGAGCTCACCTACCACCTGCTCAACCGCTTTATCGACTGGCAACTCGTAGAGCGACGAGAACTGATCGACGACACGTTCTTCGGAACCAAAGGCAGTGCGGAATCGATCGCAGCTCTCGATCTGGAAGAGTGCGAGAGAATCACCAAAGAAGTATGCGAACGCCACAATGTCCTATAGCGCTCAGGAAAATTGACCCACCCGTGCTCAGCTAAACTGACCCACGAGATGGTGATGGGCGTTTTTCTTTCCAAGTAGTGCGACGTTCGAGTGGGGCCGGGAGTGTAAATTGCAGATTCGATCGAGCGGTTTCGGCTGGTGGCAAAAAAAATTCCCCGCCCTACAGTCTCGGCACGGAGGTGTCGATCGTGTAGAACGGGGATATCGTTCATTGCATCAGCATTCTGAGCCAGAGTCTGGGTTTTTTGCAATCAAGATCTCGGAGGCTTTTGAGTTTCGCCCGGACTGGTACCGCAAGGGACCGGTCGCTGAGCGGGTGCTGGAGTATTATTGGCTACTGCGATCGGTTCTGAGGGAGCGACCGGAGGCTCGGCGCTGCTTGTGTCGGTGTCGGCATTGCCGGATTTTCTTTATCGCGGACCCTCGTAATGCGGGGCGCCAGGACTTAGGTTGTCCCTTCGGCTGCCAGGAGGCTCACCGCAAGGGTGAGTCGACCCGGCGCAGTGTCGCTTACTACCAGGAGGCGGAGGGTAAGATCAAAAAGCGTCTGCTCAACGGCAAACGTTCCATACAACTTTCTGGAGTGGGTTTGGCTTTGGCCGGAGCAAACGGGTCGGAGCCCTGCGTGGCAACGCAAGAGCCCGAATCCGAACCCGAGCCCGAGCCCGAAGCGTCCGCTGAGCAAATTGTGGCAAGCGAGGCTCCGCTTGAGCACTGCCAGCGCTGCCGATGGAGCGAGGCGCTGCTTGAGCACGTGCGGGTGGTGTGCGTTCTGATCGATGTCAGCCGCTTCGTGATGGATGGCAATGTCGTCGATCGCAACAGCGAGAAGGTAATGCTGAAAATCCCTGTGCAGCGTGACGACTGTTGTCACCACGCGGGTTCACTCGACTTCGGACCAGGCGGAAACTTGTTCATCTCTACCGGCGACAATACCCACCCTGCAGGCGACTCCGGTGGCTATGGGCCGATCGATGAGCGTGAAGGGAAGCATGCCTATGATGCACAGGATACTGCAGGAAATACCAATGACCTGCGCGGAAAGATTCTGCGTATTCACCCCATGCTCGATGGAAGCTACACCATCCCGGACGACAATCTTTTCGTCAAAGGTGGCGAGATCGCTGGGCTGCCTGAGATCTATGTGATGGGCTGTCGCAATCCGTGGCGCATGAACGTTGACCAGAAAACGGGCTATGTTTACTGGGGCGAAGTGGGGCCGGATGCCGGTGGTGATGGCCCACGAGGTCCGCGTGGTTACGATGAATTGAACCAGGCACGTGCAGCAGGAAACTTCGGCTGGCCATTCTTCATAGCGAACAACAGGCCGTACGCCGATCACGACTACGTGACTGGCAAGACGGGCGCTCTCTACGATGTCGAGAAACCAATGAATATCTCGCCGAGCAACACTGGCTCGAAGCTTCTGCCAAAGCCGCAACCTGCCTGGATCTACTACCCTTACGCAGCATCAGAAGAATTCCCGATGGTGGGCAGCGGTGGTCGCACTGCCTGCGCCGGCCCGGTGTATCACTTTGATCCGAACCTCGACTCCCCTACCAAGCTACCCGAAGCGCTGGACAACTCACTCATCATGTTCGACTGGCAACGGACGTTCATCAAGCGGGTGAAGCTGGATGCCGACTCTAACATTGTGTCGATCGATCCGTTCCTGACCAACATTCCGATCAAGCGACCGGTCGACATGCGCATCGGCCCGGAAGGTGCGCTGTACGTGCTCGACTACGGCGAAACCTGGGGCGTGAATGAAGATGCCCGGCTGCTGCAAATCAATTACTTCAAAGGAAATCGCCCACCCGTGGCTGCGATCAGCGCGTCTCCAGGACTGGTGGGGAAGCATCCGTTCGACGCACGCTTCTCTGGAGCAGAGAGTAGCGATCCAGACGATGGGGATGCCCTGACTTACACATGGTCCGTTTCTCCCGGCGCCTTCGAAATGCAGACAGCCGAGCAGGCGACGTTTGTTTTCAACGAACCAGGCATCTTCGATGTGACTCTTTTGGTGAACGACGCAGCAGGACTGGAAGACAAAGCATCAGTGCAACTGGCGATCGGCAATGCTCCCCCTGCGATTCAATTTATCGAACCGCTGGATGGTGGCTTCTTCGAGTGGGGGGACGAAGTCGCCTACCGTATCGTGGCGCAGGACGCAGAGGATGGGTCATCGGAAGATGCACCTGATTTCATGAAGATGCGCCTGTTGCTCAACCATTTTGTCAATGCCACCGCGCCAGGAACCGCAGAAGCCGCCTACCTGTCCGGGATCGGCAAAAACAGCGCCGGACTGTCACTGATCCAGCAGAGCGATTGCCTCAATTGCCATGCAGTCGATCGCAAAATCATCGGGCCGTCGTTCAAGGAAATCGCTCTGCGCTACGCGAAGGCTGAGAAGCGAAGAGACGCTGTAAATGCTTCCGCCGATCGCATCATCAAAGGTTCCAGCAAAGTCTGGGGCGAAGTACCGATGCTGCTGCACGCCCAATTCTCGCAGGAACAGGCCCGCACGATCGTGCGCTGGGTGTATTCTCTGGCTGATGAATCGAACGACAGTGCAGTGCGGCAGGAATTTGCCGGCAAAACAAAGCTCGATCGCCCCGACTGGATGAAAGATGGGCTCAATCCGGGATTCGCAACGCTAAAACAGGGATCCGCGAGGGCATAGAGGATCAAAGCG
>JAQCER010000493.1 GCA_027618625.1 Verrucomicrobiota bacterium | reverse complement strand
TTTGGAGTTTTTGGAATGACTCATGGGCTCGCAACATAGTTCAAAAGTAAAAGGATCTCATCACCAGTGTTTCCGAGTGGGCCATGGGCCATCGACACCGGATCCTTCCGCAAGCTCTCGATTTATCTGCTTTTGCCCGCGGGCTCCTGGTTCGTCGCCCCGATCCTCCGCAAGATGATGGATACGGTCTTCGTTGAGTCGGTCGTCCCGAGTCTGATCAATGCGTTCCGATGAACCCGTCGGCACCAGTTACGGCACCTGCGTCCTGCATGTGGCTCCCGAATCGGCGGTCGGCGGACCGTTGGCCTTGGTCCAGGATAGTGACCTAATCGAGCTGAACGTGCCGGAGCGCCGAATCGAGTTGAGAATCTCCGCGGATGAAATGGCAACGCGCCACGCCGTATGGACACCACGTAAGGCACGCCATCGCTGCGGCTACGCTAAGTTTTTCCTCGATCACGTAACCCAGGCCAATGAGGGCTGTACCGCCCGGTGGATAATTCCGTGCTTTTAGAATATCAGAAGATTTGCAATGAAAAAATTTGATTTTTTTCTCGGTGAGATGCGTACAGGGGGTATCCTCCAGTCTGATCGCTGGGTTTTTTCATTGCATGAAAGTGTCAGGATGCGGGTGAAATGACAGAGCGTTCTGGAGTGCAGAAAGCCGCTGGTGGTTTGCCGCGGATTCTCCTTTCCCACTTACTATTCTGACGAGATCTCGCCTCCTGTCGGAGCAACGGATTCTAAATATCTTGAGCGATTCTCCTCATGACGCGCAACTTGTTCACTTGTGCTCAAGCGGCGTCATGAGGCGGGGAGTCCGCGGCTGATTTTCTAAACTTAGACATCTTCTGTGTGTCTGTTAGCAATTGAATCATGCCGCGGCTCTCCACCTCAGATTCTCTGTCTTTTTCTCGTTGTGACGCTTGCTTTATACCTAAACACTTTAACGAATGTGATTATGTTAGTCTGATTCTACATTTCGAATTGGGATTGAATACAAAAAGGGCTTACTTCACGGGATCCAGTTCGATGCCCAGGAGACTTTGGAATGCCTCTGTGCGGGTCTTCCACCAGTTTCCCAGTGGGTTGGCTTCGTCCATGGCTTCTTTTGCCAGTTGAGCCCGACTCCATTTGGCGGCGATCTTCTCCCGGACTTCTGAGAGGTACTCTTTTAACGGTTCGGCCATTTGAGCATCCCACTTGCGCAGACGCGCAGGAAGATAGATGCTTTGGGAAAGCATCATGTATTTGAAGATTCTCAGTAGTCGACGGGCGATGATGAAGTCGGCGTGTTGACCGTTGGAGGCGAGTTGATGATAGGCTTCCTGGAGTCCTTCGGGGCCGAAGTCGCGCATTTTGGCTGCTGCCTGCACGAGGTAGTTTTTCAGTATGCGGTTGCAACCTTTGCGCACGCGGCCTGTCCGGGCGGGTTTGTCGGGGCCGCCGCTTTGTTTGACGCGAGGCACGATGCCGCTGTAGGAGCAGAGATCTTTCATCGGATAGAGTAGCAGGGAGGCGCCGAGTTCGGCATAGATGCCAGCGGCAAGGGTGGAACCGATTCCGGAAAGGCTCATCAACAGCGATGCCGGTGAGCGCACGAGGGCTTCTTCAGTGCGTTGGTCGAGCTGCGCGATGGCTGAATTGATACCCTGGTAATGAATGACTTGCGCTTGCAGAGATTGTTGCAGGGAGGGGATGAGCTGGGGGTCGGCAGGGAGGGCATCTTTGCCCATGCGGATGAGTTCCTGGGCGGAACTCTGGGGCTCGCGCGTTCCATATTCTTTGAGCCGCCGGGCGAGGGCGTTGGGTTTGCTTTTGATCAGTTGCTGGGCGCAAAAACCGGGCTCACTCATGAAGTGAAGCGAGGCTTTGGTGAAGGCGCAAACCGGGGATCCGGGATCGAGGAATCCAGGAAAAAGTTGGTCGGCAACAGTGCGCATGCGATTGGTGCAGGCGGTGCGCTCCTGCACCAAGCGACGGCGATGACGGGTAAGAATCTGAAGGCTGTCCTGATCGGCAAACAGCTTGCCGTAAGAGTCGGCGGTAATGGGGATCTTGTTGTGGTTGGTGGAGGGTCGTTCTTTGCGATTGCCTTTGGTGCGCCGGGGCTTGTCTTTGGTATCAAATTCCCGAATGCGTTGTGGCTCGAAACGGTGCGAGCTCAGTGGAGTGCCGTGACCCTGCATGAGGCATTTTCCAATGCCAATAAGATCGAGTTTGTCGGTGGAAGCCTGCTCGTTCTCACGCATCTCTTTGGCCTTCTTGGCGTGGATGCTAAGGAGCAAATGTTTGCGATCGCACAGACCGGTGATGAAGTTCCTGGCAAAGCAGGGGGTGCCTTCTCCTCCGATGATGATGTTGCGGACAGGAATCTTTCGCTTCTTACAAGTCCGCTCAATGGCCCCTGTGAGATACTCAAGGCCTGCGGCATTGTTGTGCACGTCGAAGGGTTGGCGTAATTCGTCACCGTTGCCATTGATGAAAATTACCTTGTGGGTGCTCTTGGCATAGTCTACGGGGACCAGGAGGATGTTTTGAGGACTCTTGGCGCGCTCAAAAATTTGCGTGACAAGAGGGTGCCGTTTTCTAAGAATATTACTCATCTGAGAAGTTCGCTTTTTACTTGAACCTCCCCCGGCTTCGTCGTGCGAAGCCTCCAAAAGAGAGGTTCTTGCCGCCGACCATAACGGTCGGCGGGGCGAGCTTCCACTCGCCCCAAGCTCAGAAGGAGGAGCTTCACGAGCTCAGCCCTACGGGCTCGCTCGCGCCTCCTTCATGACCTTGGGGAACGGTAATAGTTAGTTTGCGAGATACACGCGATCGCGAAAGCCGCGCGCTGCAGCCAGGAAGCGTTCCATGTTCATGTATCCGACACCACGAGCTCCCGTTCGATACCACGGGCGCTCTTCGACGCTGAAGTCAGGGTCGAGTTTTCGGGCGAAGTGGAAAGCGCGTGCAGGGATGCTTTCGGCTCCATTGCGATAGGCGTAGATGCCGTGCTGAGCGATGACGCTGGCAAGAGCACGGCAGCGTTGCCGGGTCATCTTGTAGTGAGGACGGCGCATGAGCTCATCTGTGAGTTCGAGCAGTATGCGAAGATATGCCTCTCATGCTCGGACTGGGGCTTGCCGGTCCCGGACGTGCCCTTCCCTCCGGTCTATCACGTCACACCGAGCGGCTGGATGCTCAGTAGCTGTGACGGTTTTTGTTTTGAGTCGGGATGGAGGTTGGATTTTCTCGCCCGAGGAGTGACTCGTGGCTAGCGTCGCTCCATGAAAATTGCCGTTCTCAGTGACATCCACGACCGCGTTGACCATTTGGATTTGGTTCTCTCGAAGGTTCGGGAGTCCGAGGTTGATGTTTTGTTTTTTCTGGGCGACTTCTGTGCGCCGTTTTCGCTGGCGGTACTGGCGGAGGGATTCTCGAATCCGATTCACGCGGTTTTCGGCAACAACGATGGCGACGTCCTCCTTTTGTGTAAGATCGCAGCCGGGCACGGTCACGTGACGCTCCACGGTCAATTCGCAGAGCTACAGATCGACGGTCGCGAGATCGCCTTGCACCACTATCCGGAAATCGCCCGGCGACTGGCCGAGTCGGGCCATTATGCAGCTGTATTCAGTGGCCACGATCACCAGCGCTACATTCACCAGATCGAGACTACGCTCTGGGCGAACCCGGGCGAAATCATGGGCCGATTCGGCACGGTATCGTTTGGGATGTTCGACACCGAGACACTGGCATTTGAGCATGTGATTGTTTGAAAACGCCTTAACTTAAACTGAACTTAAACGCGGTCACGTGCCGCCGGCTTTGCGCGGTGCGGGACAGGGAACATGACGTGACGTATGTCCTAAACCAAACGTCCGGCAAGGTCACCGTTGGCTGTTTTGCTGTTTCGAAGATACGGGGATCTTCAGTGAATGTAGTCGTCGCCGGTTCCCAGCCGGACAGCCCAGACCACGGAGAGCCCAGACCACGGAGAGCCCAGACCACGGACAGCCCAGACCACGGACAGCCATCCCAGCGTTTGCGCCGCTCCGGGACACCCGGCTTCCGGTATTCGATTGCGGCGACTTACTTTTCCTCAG
>JAQCER010000492.1 GCA_027618625.1 Verrucomicrobiota bacterium | reverse complement strand
TGATGTCGAAAAATGGCGCGCAACGCAGCAAATGGAGTCTTTTGCAAGTCGCAGTAGATCGCTGATGAATAATCCAGGTTAAGCCTCATTCTCAACGGGAATTGTCTTGTTGGGTGCCCCGAGTTGCTCTTTCGTAGCCTCACTTTTCCCAAATACTGATGACATTCTCCTTTTCACGTTTTTTTCGCCTGATTCTCGTGTTCGGCATGCCCTTTTGTCTCACTGGCTGCGCCTTGTTGACGGGTCTTATCAATACGGTTCTCGGTGTTGGCTTGCAGGCGGCGCAGGTGAAGCTGCTGTACAAATGTGTGCCTGAGGGAATGGCGATCGACACACCTGACGGACCGCGGAACATTGAGCAACTGCGAGTGGGCGATGCCGTCATTGGTTACAATGGGGCACCAGTCCGGATTCTGCAGAAGCATGAGTATCTGGAGACCGATGCAGCAAAGCGTTTCATGCGCGTCACCTTCGACGGAAAGAGTGAAGTTCGAGTGTGTGACATGCACCGAATCGGTGGCAAGCGCGCGATGGATCTCCAGCCGGGCGATTCGATTGACGGCCACGTGGTGTCAGAGACCGTGCGCTATGGTGGAGTTGCAGTTTCTTATGATTTGCTCACTGAAGATGCTGGCTACCGAATTAACGGAATTCAAGTGAACAGCATGATCGAAGAGATGAGCGCATTTATCCGACACCGAACAGGAAACGCAAACCCAAACGCCAACCCAAGTGCATGGGGTGGGCGTAGCGGCAAGCCGGTGAACGGCGAGTAATTCAGGGTTACGATCGGGCGTGGATCCGCGTGCAGATGCCTCGGCCTGCTACGAGTTCTGACAGTTGCTCAGCACGTCTGCCGTTGGCGATGAGGGTTTCGATTCCTGCGCTGGTGGCGATCTCTACGGCTTTGAGTTTTGTCTGCATGCCCCCGACAGAAAAATGGCCGGTTTCATCGCGGACGTGGCAGAGGACATCAGCGATGTCATGGACGTCTCGAATAATCTCGTTGTTGTCTGCGGAGATTTGGATTCCATCGACTGATGTCAACAGGATCAGCTGGTCCGCTTTCGAGAGGACGGCGACTCTGGCTGACAGAGTGTCGTTGTCGCCGAATTTCAGTTCCTCGATGGCTACGGAATCGTTTTCATTGATGATCGGAACGACATCGTCAAATCTGAGCAAGCGTTCGAGGGTGTTTTCGAAATTACGTCGACGATTTTCTGCGGAGATGTCTTCATTGGTCAGCAGCAATTGGGCGACGTGGAGCCGATGCTGGCGGAACAACGTCTCGTAAAAATGCATGAGGCGACTCTGGCCGACGGCGGCACAGGCCTGCAGATCGCTGGTGTCGGTGGGGCGGGAATCGAGTTTGAACGCCATCAGTCCAGCGGCGACGGCACCGCTGGAGACGACAATGACTTCATTTCCGCAACGCTTCAACACGGCGATTGCGTTGGTGAGTGCGGCAAACTGGGCATCGTCCAGGCTGACTCGATCCGGATTGGTCAAAATTCCGGAACCAAACTTAACGACGATACGTTTTCGACGATTGCTCATGTATTCTTAAGCGCCCTTGGAACTGCCGTGTGTCGGCATGAGATGATAAAGCACGTGGCGAAGCGAACCGAGGAATGCCCCGGTGTAGCGCCAGCAGGTTGCTCCCATGACCGTGTAAATGGAATCCAACTGCCGACTGTGAAAGCGTACGCTCATGTCTTCGAGCATTTCGCGCGACCGCCGCGAAGCGTCCCATTCCACTGGCATGGTGATCAGATTGTAGATCATCATCAAAAACCACGTGATACTGAAACCGAGGAGCACTCCGCGCAGTGGGATTCGAATGGCGACTAACACTATGCAGATAATGAATACCAATCCACTTACGGCAACGGTCATTCGCACCGCGCTCTGCCGCGCGAGCAGTGGTGTGTAGCCGTCTGCGTGTTGCAGGACGTGCCCAACTTCGTGAGCGGCGACTCCCAGAGCTGCCGAGTGGGTGCCGTGAAAATTCTCGCTGGTGAGGACGAGGCACTTGCGCCGTTCGTCGTAGTGATCGCCAAGGGTTGATCCCTTGTGCTCGACGATACGGATGCTCGAAATTCCGCGCTGACGCAGGATCTCAGCTGCGAGTTCAGCGCCAGTGGGGGAATTTCGGAATTGGTCTTCCTTGAATTTTTTGTAGATCGAACGAAATCGGTCCCTCGCCAGCATGGCGGCGAACATGGTAAACCCGAAGGTAATGACGATGATGGTGGTGGACACTTGCGCCAGTGTTCAACAGGAACGGTCAGGTTTCCAGCAGGTTTTTGCAGTCTGCATCGCCACAAAGGAGACGCCCTGCGACGGAAAAGGCTCCGAAGCAGGGCGTCGAAATACGTTGCGGCGCAATTTGCTTTATTTGATTTGCTCTATTTGACGAGGTCGAACAGATTATCTTTACACCACTGGCCATTCTGAAGCGTGACGCCATCTGGATCGTCGACGGCGACGTGAGCTTCGTCTTCACAGATGATCCAGCCATGGTAATTGCGAAGGGTGAGCCACTCGGTGATCTTGTGGAAGTCGAGCTTGCCGGTGCCCATTTGAGCCCATGGCTCCGGGCCATTGCCGCTGAAGTCTTTGTAGTGGATATGGTTCACGAGGTAAGACCACTTGTCCATGGTCGCGATAACGTCCATGCCGCCACGAATGATGTGACCGACGTCAGGAGTCCAACCAGTGACTTCCGGGTTGAGACTGTTGAGCACCACATCGTAGTCAGCCTGCGTGCGCACCATCGATGGTGGTGGACTGTTAGGGTGGAACGAGCACTTGAGGCCGGCATCCGTCGCGCGGCGTGATACGGCGTTGACATTCTTCACCAAATTGAGCCGGCGCTCTTGAATGTTCTTGCGTCCGGTGGGGAGCGGAACCGTTCCCAGCATCGCGTTGGGGAAGTGAGTGGTCAGGGTCTCGATCGCGTAGTCAGCAGCGGCGCGCTCATCATCTGTTTCCGATTCGGCATCCCAGCTGCACACGAGAGCAAAACCAGCCAGATCGACGCCGTGCTCGGCGAGAGCGTCTTTCAATTTGATCGGATCCTTGAAGTCGCCGAGCCAGTATTCCGAACATCCTAGGAGATCTTTCGATGCAAGGAGGATCATCGGTTCAATGCCGGTGAAGCCTGCTTGCCCGGCAATCTTGATCATGTGATCGAGCTTGTTGTCGTATCCTTTCCCGGTGCCCTGCATGAACCAGGTGTAGACTTCGGAACCAAATTTGATGGACATAATTAGTTAGTGGGTTTGCTAGTATTCGGTTTTCAGTTGAAAAGGGGATCAGTGGTCCATGAGCCACTGGCGGACGCGGGGATTGAAGTCGTCCATGACCTCCCAGTGGAAAGCATGGCCGGCGTTGTCGTAGAGGTGGAGTTCAGCACCGGGAATTCCCTGTGCGACTTCCTCAGCCATCCAGCTGGGGGTGAAAATATCGTTCTTGCCCCCGATCACCAAGGATGGGCAGTTGATCTTTCCAAGTTGATCAAGGACATCGTGGTTCACGCACGCTGCCGCCTGCCCGGCCACACCATGCAGCGGTTGTGGAGAAGGATCCGAATTTGCGCCCTGGCGTCCTTCGAGGAGGCCCTGATATGCATCATCATTGTCCCAGAACGGCTTGGTGAAGATGAGAAGTTGAATCCACTCTATGAACTCGGATGGAGTCAGACGTGCCTTACAGTCTTTCATGTGCTGGAAGATGGACTTGGCATACCTGTCACAACGCGCCCACGGGCACATGAGCACGGCGCTCTTTACCTTCGATGGGTGCCGCAGGGCCAGTTGCTGGGCGATGATGCTTCCCATCGAAACTCCGACGATCCGTGCTTGCTCGATGCCCAGGGCATCCATCAGGCCAGCGTAGTCGTCGGCAAACATCTCACTGGAGTAGTCGCCAGCCGGTTTGTCCGTTTTTCCCACGCCGCGATTGTCTGCCATGATGCAGCGAAAACTCTGGCTCCAATCGTTTGCGTGCGCTTCCCACACAGCACCAGGGGCTGTGATTCCCATGATGAGGATTACCGGATCGCCGGATCCCAGCTCCTCGTAGTACATATTGATTCC
>JAQCER010000491.1 GCA_027618625.1 Verrucomicrobiota bacterium | reverse complement strand
TCTCCAGACATGGTCCAGCACCGGTGCAACGCTGGAATCAGACGAGCCGATCATCGAAGCTGTGGGGCATCGATCGCGGGTAGTCTATCGCTCCGGCGGAGCCCCATTTCTTCGATTGCGGGTTCGTGCAAAGTAGCGTCCGGCGGCTCATTCCTGCATTCGCTTCAGCAGTTGCACCTTCTGTTCGTCTGGTATGTTCGCATTGCCGACCGCGCGAAACGCCCCATCGGAATCGACTTCTTTCCACTGCATCGCGGCGTTGCTCACAACATCGTTGCGTCTCTGCTCATCGCTGATGCTTTCCGCCCAGATGAAGGCTGATTCCGGATCACTCTGTTGGACATTTCGAACGAGAGACTCCACCGCGCCGTCGCGTTCGCTGCCCTTTGCAAGCGTGCCGACGAATTCGGAAGCTGCCACTGGATCGGCCTCGCTCCAGCTCCTTACGACTGAGTTGACGGAATTGCTGCGTTGATCACCCGCAGGCAGGCCCATTACCCACTCGGCAGCACCGGGGGCATCGTGCTGGCTCCATGATCCAGCAATACTGCTGGCCACGTTGCCGAACGACTTGTTTACTTCTTCGTCCGTCAACTTCGCGCTGATCTCAGCGTAAAGCTCCAAAGACAGCGTGTGGTCATTATGTGCGAGGTTCTGGATCAAAGTGGTCAGTGACTCGGTTTTGATGTCGCCTTCAAGATTCGCCAATGCCCAGTCTTTTGCGGCAGTGGGATCGGATTGGCCCCAGCTACCCATAAGGGAGCTGACGGCTTGCGTCCGCACTTTTTCGTCCGCAATCCCAAGGGCGTACTCCGCTGCCCCGGAGCTGTCGTTTTGCGCCCACTGTCGGATGGCGGACGAGACGGCGTTATCCATCGCATCCCTCCCCAGTTCCAGCCCATCGATCCAGGCAACCGCTGCCTCGCGGTCGGAGGTGACCCAGTTGCCAAAGACGTTTCCTGCCATATAGCTGTTGTTGTTTGTGATTCCTTCTTTCGCAAGAAGCGCTGCGGCCTTTGCAGGATTATCGTTCTGCCAGGAATTGACTAATCCGTTTACTGCCTCCCGGCGGCCAGTACCTTTGGGCAGCGTTTCAACCCAGGCTGCCGCAGCGTCTGAGTCCTGCCAAGCCCATTGGGAAGCCACATTCTGGAACAGGTTGTTCGACATCGGCAGTGACGCGACGATCCCCGCCGCCAATTTCGGATCGTTCTGCGCTATCTGCCAGATACTGTTGTTCATGGCAGCCTTCCTGTCGCCCGGTGGCAGAGATTGGATCCATTCCACTGCCGCACTCGCGTCCTTGCTGGCCCAGGAGGAAGCAATGCTACCAATCATCTGCTGGCGCTGATTTCCGGCAGTTACATCGTCCAACATTTGAAGTGCCCGCTGCGGATCAGTGGTCGCGATGTTGGCGGCCGCAATGTTCAGCGCTTGCGTGCGTTCATTCACGCTCTGTAGCCCCCTCGCAAGGGCGATCGCTCGATCGGGATCGGTTGCAGCCAGGCCAGCTACGATGCCATGAATCGCCTGAGTGCGCTGTTGCTGACCCTGGATTTTGCTGAGTTTGGCGATTGCAGCCTCCGGTTGATCGCGAACCCATTGCTGGAAGAGCTGATGAAACTGCCAGCCAGCCTGTTGTCCGGGAACCTGACTCACCATGTCGAAAACAAGTTCAGGACTGTGACTGGTGCCCGTGGCAATCATTCCATTCATCACCGTCAGTTTCTCCTGGCCATTCTTCAATCCTTCGACCAGCCGCCGAGCCGCCGAGAAATCCGTCCGAGCGATCTCCGCCAGTACCGAACTCATGGCAGGCCCTTTTGTGGCACTGTTTTCGAGCTTCGTCGCAGCATCCCATGCGGCATCCGGGTCCAGTTCCGCCCAGCGGGCAAAAAGCGCACTGCTAACCTGGTAGGCACGATTGTCGTTCACTGGAACGCTATCCATCTTCTCCGCGAGCGCCGCAATGCCCGCAAGATCCAGCTGATCGATTTTCTCGTAAAGCTCACGGTTGTTGCCCGGATTGAGCGGATTGAACGGGTCCACCAGAGCGAGAAGCGCATCGACATTCTGAAGACCACCACCAGCTTCTGGCCCACGCCCAGACTTAGACGACGTCCCCGTCGCCCCTCCCGCGGTCAATGATTCGCCGACCGTTGCCACCGACGCACCGGTTCCTCTCGGGCCGGAGTTGGCATCCCCATCATGAGGAACTTTTGCCAACAAAAAACCCAGTCCCGTGCCGATTGCCAGACTGACGACGCCTACGATTGGTTTCTCCATACAACTGATCTCCTGATCGGCGTAGATTCAGCGAAATGCGTCACAACTGCAAGGACGCATTCTACAATCTACAGTCTACAATCGATCGAGCCCGCCTCCCAATCTGCGGCACGCGTTCAGGCACGCACCGTTGGCGTTTACGCGAACAATTCGTGCACGACGCGGCCATGCACGTCGGTCAGGCGGAAGTCGCGTCCGGCGTAGCGGTGGGTGAACTTTGTGTGATCGAACCCCAACAGGTGCAGAATGGTGGCGTGGAGATCGTGGAAGTGGACGCGATTCTCGACCGAGTAGTATCCGTATTCATCGGTACTGCCAAACTGGAGACCGGGCTTGATGCCGCCGCCAGCGAGGAACATGGTGAACCCGTGCTGGTTGTGATCGCGACCATCCGTGCCCTGCGCGACGGGAGTGCGCCCGAACTCGCCACCCCAGATCACCAGCGTTTCCTCGAGCAGTCCCCGTTGCTTCAGATCCTGGATCAATGCTGCCACCGGCTTGTCCATCTGCGCTGCGTTTTCCGCATGCTCTTTCTTCAAATTGCCATGTTGATCCCAGTAGCGATGCGTCGCCTGTACGAAGCGCACTCCGGACTCGGAGAAGCGCCGTGCCATGATGCATTGCTCAGCAAACTCTTTAGTGTTCGGATCATCGAGCCCGTAGAGATCGCGCATGCTCTTTGGCTCGTTGGAAATGTCCTGCACCTGCGGCACTTCCATTTGCATGCGGAAGGCCAGTTCGTAGGAAGCGATGCGCGCGTCCAGTGCAGAGTCGACACCGCTGGCCGCGAAGTGGCGCTGGTTCATTTGTGCCAGCAAGTCGAGTTCCATGCGCTGGCGCTCCGGCGTATTCTGCGAATTCTGCAGGAATGGAATGCGGTAGCCACCGTCCTTGCGCGCGATCCGCGTGCCCTGGAAGTGGGCGGGCAGGAACCCCGCCGACCAGGCATTGGCACCGCCGTGCGAGCCGGGAGGATCGATGGTAATGAAGCCGGGCAGATTCTGATTTTCCGTGCCCAGCCCGTAGGTGATCCACGAGCCCATTGATGGCCGGGCGAACGTGTCGGATCCCGTGTGCAACTCTAACAATGCACCACCGTGGCGGGAATTGGATCCGTACATCGACTTGATGATGCACAGCTCATCAGAAATTCCGGCAATGTGCGGCAGAATTTCACTGACCGTCGCACCGGCCTGGCCGTGCTGGCGAAAGGCGAATGGCGATGCCAGCAAGTTTCCCGTCTGGCCGGAAACCACACGCGGCTTGTCGAACGGCAGCGGCTTGCCGGTGTCCTTTTGCAGGCGCGGCTTGTAGTCGAACAGATCGACCTGCGAGGGCCCGCCGTGCATGAACAGGAAGATCACACGCCTGGCCTTTGCCGCGAGTGGTGGCCTGCGTGCGAGCAGAGAACTCGCTGCAGCAGGCTGTGCAGCCCGGACCTCGTCGGCCAGGAAAGTGTGCAGGGCCAGTGCGCCAAATCCCGTTGCGGACTTCTGCAGCATGGCGCGTCGATTCATCGGCAATGATTCGCGGTTCTGGCAGAGGGTGTGGCGGGGGGTCATGGTCATGCGATCATTCGACGTAGAGAAATTCGTTGCTGGCGAGGAGGACGCGGGCGAGGGCCTGCAAGCCGTCTCCTTTGTCACCATTGTCTCCCTTGTCACTGCCCGATGGATAACGAGCAAGGAAGGTATCGGCGGCATCCCTTTCGTGCGCTTCCGGTGCCCGTCCCAGAATGCGATGGTAAAGGTCCGCAAGAGCATCATCGGTCGCCGACGCCTTGCCCGCCAGCGCCGCCGCTGCATCGAACACCA
>JAQCER010000490.1 GCA_027618625.1 Verrucomicrobiota bacterium | reverse complement strand
CCGATGGCACTCAACAGCATCGCATGGGGCATCATCGATCCTGACAATCCACCCAAAGTTCAAGACCTGGAACTCGCGCTGGAAGCCGCCACGAAAGCGAACGAACTCACCGAAAGCAAAAACGCGATGATCCTCGATACCCTGGCGATGGCCTACTCCAAAAATGGCAACTTTCAAAAAGCAGTGGAATACCAGAAACTCGCTGTGGAACACGCTGACGACCGACTCAAAGCGGATCTTCAAAAGCGCCTCACCGAGTTCGAGAAAAAGGTAGCGGAATAGGGCTGAGTTAAGGCAAGCCCCCCGAGAGCAGCCTCACGGTTGCTTCGGCGCTTGGAGCCATTTCCGCAGCCATGCCAGGGATTTATCAATGCATCATGTTGGTGAGTGGTAAATGCCGAGGGAGCCTCAATCCCTGTTTTCCCCTGATTTTGAACACCCCAATCAGCGACGTTGGCACTACGGGAGTTACTATTCGCTGAAATCTATCCTATCATCAAATTCCAAACCATAGAAACGATAATCACCACGGGATGAAATAGAAATGAAGTTGAACAATGAAGAGATTCGAGCTTTATGGGAAGACGCGAAGAAAGAGAAGCTTTCTGATCGCCAACGGACTAGCCTGTTTCGCGAGAGGAACACTCAGAAAAAATGAAGCGCTTCGCCATATGTGCGTTGGCGCTGCTGGCAATCTGGGCCGCTTATCTCCGTAGTGAGGAAGGATTTGAGATGGTGGAAATCAACTTTGGGACGGTGTGTCTCAAGATCGAAAGTGGTGCGGGCGTGTTATGCGGTTATCTGGGAGGAGGGGGAAATGGCAAGCTGTTTGAACATAAATTCTCGGACCGGCCAAGGAGCATGGGACTTTCCACTGGGGTATACGCTTCTTTTGACTACGGATTGGTGGTGGGAATCATGTATTGGCAGCTGGCGGTTGTTGTTGTTGCGGCGTCATTCGTAACTGTCATGATTTTCATACTGCGCCAGCGAGGGCTGAGGAAAACTATTTCGCCCAAAGCCAAAGAGATGTAGGAACCTGATTGTCAGCGGGCAGGAAACGACGCGTAGGCTGCGATTTTCGATTTTTAATTCAAGCAACAATCTCCACCAAGAACAGCCTCACGGCTACTCGTGGGCTGTGAGCATTTTCCGCAACCACGCCAATGCACCTTCGCGAGTGCCTGGAACTTGCTGGGCTCCAAATTCCGCAAACGGTTGTGCGACTCTGGGAAGCGTTAGCCCGGCATTGGCCATGACCTCGGTGTCGGTGAGGATCTCGGGCGGGCCGATTGCTACGATGTAGCCGCCGTCCATCAGGACAACCATGGTGGACCATTCGGCGGCGAAGTCGACGTCGTGGGTGGCGGCGATGATGGTGCGGCCATCGGAGTGCAAATCGTTCAGCAGGACGGTGATCTCATCGCGGCCGGGCGGGTCGAGCGCGGCCATGGGTTCGTCGAGAAGGAGGATGCGCGCACCGCTGGCGAGAACGCCAGCGAGGGCGAGGCGTTTGCGTTCGCCGCCACTGAGCTGGTGCGGCGGGTGGTCACGCTTCTTGAGTAAACCTACGGCGCGGAGAGCCCGGTCGGTGCGGTCGGCTTTTTCGGCATCGGACAGTTTTAGCTGATGCGGGCCGATGGCGACGTCCTCGTCCACGGTGAGTCCGAGGATCTGGTCGTCGGGATTTTGGAACAACATTCCGACCTCCTGACGAATGAGCGCGCGGCTGTCTTTGTTCAGCTCCATGCCGCTGATGGTGATGCGGCCACTCTGCAGCGGAAAGACAGCGTTCAAGTGCAGCAGTAACGTTGTCTTTCCTGCTCCATTACACCCAAGGATCGCGACCTTTGACTGCGCCGGTATCGAGAGGCAAATGCCATGGAGCGCATCTGCTTCGCCGCCGGGATAGCGGAAGCTTACGTTTTCGATCTGGATGGATGGTGATTCGACCATGGGCAGTGAACCGCCAGCATGGCACCGTGCGTCCCGTGCGACAACCTGAGAAGCAGCCCGCTGTTGCGTGCGAAGAAACAGCAGTGATACCATATTCGCCGCAGCGGACACCAGCCAGACGCCGGGGTAGACGATGCGCGACTTGAGCGCCTGTCGCATGGTTGTTACTTCTCTGCCGAGAATGGCGAGATTGCGGTAGGTCGAGCGGAGGATCTCGACCAGCCAGGCGGGAAATCGCAGCGCGGCCATGGCGGGAAAAAGTCGATGTGGCGGCAGCTTCCAGGTGAGCAGTGCCAACCAGAGCATGATTCCCAGCAGCTTGAGCGACGATGCAACTCCGCGGTGAATCCCGCCATCACTAACAGATATCCCAAGCACGCTGATGCGGGAACCCTGACCGATGAGTGGCAGCAAAATCAACGCAGCCAGGATGCCAGGCGCGATCAACACTGCGCGCGACAGGACATGGGATGCGGGAACATTGACTCCAGCTACTGCGATGCCCGACAAAACCAGGAGCAGGGCGTGCCAGACGATCGATGTCGACAGCGGAAGCAGTGCAATGATGAGAATGA
The DNA here is from genome assembly GCA_027618625.1 of Verrucomicrobiota bacterium. Lineage (GTDB taxonomy): Bacteria > Verrucomicrobiota > Verrucomicrobiia > Verrucomicrobiales > DEV007 > JAGROY01. Next base: position 1,571 of record JAQCER010000490.1, on the reverse strand, counting down.
CGACCAGACATGCCGCGAACAGACGTGCGTCCCGGTACCTTGCCGGTCGATCGGCAACTGCAGTGGCAGAGGCAGAATTCATTGGCGCAGACCAAGCTGTTGTAACGCAAATTCAAGTCCGTCCGGCAAGCGGCTGGACAGCGGCGCAAGCAACAGAAGCAAGGCTGCGATCAGGAGAAGCTTCCGCCAGGGGCTTGAGAAAAATCTTCGCATGAGGAGGATTGATGACGGGTGAGGAAGCGAGCGATCAAGAGTGTTGCTCCACCTTCGGCAAGGCCGATGACGGCATGCACGCCGAACATCAGCAGCAGGATGGGCTTCAATTCCGCCTGGCCGGAAAGCCACAACTGCACGGCAGCCATGAGCGCGGCAACCACACTCGCCGTCCAGCCACCAAGGAAAGCGCCGATCGCACAGCGCCGATTCCAGCCAGTGGTGGCGTTCCCTTTCAACAGGCGAAAAATGAGATAGCCGATGCCGGGCCCGACGATGCCGAGATTGAGGATGTTCGCACCGAGAGCAGCGATGCCACCATCTTGAAACACCAGCGCCTGAATCATGAGGACTGCGGTCATCACAAGCACGCTCACTCGCCAGCCTAACAGAATCGCCACGAGGACGCCGCCGATGATGTGCCCGGAAACGGATGAGGCCACTGGGAAATTGACCATTTGCGCCGCGAGCACGAATGCCGCACTGGCACCCACCATGGGCGATGCCAGCTCCCTGGGGGGCGTCTGCCGCGCCGCCATGGTCACGACGCCTGCGCTGATCACGGCGGTGGCAGCGAGAACGGGGGCTTCGAGAAATCCATCGGCGATGTGCATCGTGGTTGTGTTAGAGTTTTCGCGGATTGGTGGTGAGGAACGGCAAAGTCGCCGACACGCGGTCGCGAATCGCGGTGAGCGCGCGGCGCAATGGGATACTGGAGTCAGCGATCACTTTCACCGCGATGGCTTCTGGTGACAGGCGAGTGACGCCAATCAGACGTTGAGTGTCCGAGAGATTTTCCAGTTCCTGGAAATCATCGTTGGTGAGGCTGCCCGTCTCGGGCGCGACGATCCAGACGCAGCCGTAGTAGATATTCTCCCAGTGCGGCGGCCGTGCGAACATCCAGGGAATCGTTTCCGGCGTAATCTCGGCGCGCTCGATCACCAACGGGCGATCTTTGTGCATCAAACGAAAGCGCCAGTCGAGTTTCTCATAGGCATAGGTTTCGCCGGAAGCGGTTCGCCCGGGTGCCAGCATCTCGGCAAGGAAGGCGCGCCCACCTTGCGCAACATGCACCACGGTGCTCTGCATCAGGCTGGCACCGCGATGCGGAATAATGAGTTCCGGATAGATCTCAAGCCATCCACCTTCACTGACGTGGAACGTCTGATTCAACACCGCGTCTGCCCCGGTGCGCGGATGCACGCGGCTGGCACCTTGATTGGTGAACATCAGTGCAGCGTTCTCTTTGATCTGCACCTGACTGGTCAGCTGATCGCCAGAGAACAGTCCGGCGGTCGGGCTTGCCACCTGCAGCAGGAGCACGGAGCCATTCCAGTAGGGCTTGCTGATGTGGAAGG
>JAQCER010000489.1 GCA_027618625.1 Verrucomicrobiota bacterium | reverse complement strand
CCGAATTTCCGGATCCAGTGGAAGACGCCCCAGGAGCCGACGGTAAGCGATGAGTAGGCCATGTAGCGGGTCTCTTCGTAGAGCGGGTTGCGCCAGATGCCGAGAGAGCCGACTTCGACGTGGTTCGAACCGACGCCCTGCATGCACGGCGCGGGGTTGAGCAGGTGCGGGTGTTCTCCCAACGCGGCGGCCCCGTGCGACATCGACCACGCCATCATGAGCGGCCCCCAGTCGCCACGGTGCCCGAAATAGGCCTGGTCCTTGTCGAGCGGATAGCGATCGACGTGGAAGGAATCGACCACGGGCAAGTACGCCGTCCAGCTTGAGAGGGGCACGAGGTTGAAGACGACCGAGATCATCCGGTGAGGATTCGGGTCCCACTCCCGCAGAGAGTCGCGCAACGCACTCATCCCTCCGACGAAGGCGTCCAGTCCCTTGCGGTCGGTCACCCCGAGGCTGTCGCCGTGCTTGTACTCCGGCTCGTCGTAGAGCTGGTAGCCGAACAGCGCCGGGTGCTCGCGGATCGCGGCGACGAACTTCCGTTGTCGGGCGATCTCCGCGGCATCGCCGCGCATGTGGGCTCCGTACCAGCCGCCCGTCTGCACCAGCACGCGGACCCCGCACTTCTGCGCGTGGTCGAGATACTTCACCAGAAGCGGCAAGTTCTCCTCAAGCTGCTGGTCGTTGTCGAGGTCGCACGGCGTATTAACGAAGAGCACCAGGTTCCCGCCCTCGCGCGCGATGTCGTCCAGATCGGCCTCGTCGCTCTGATAGCTATACCAGGCCAGCGGAAAGAACGGCTTGCCGGTGAGCGGATCCCGCCACGGACGGCGGGCGAACTCGGTCACGGCAGAACCAGCGGCCAGATCGACCGCCGGTTGCACCGGAAACTGCGGAGTCGTGCCCGGAACGGTCGCAGCCACGCGGATGCCGACGTTCGGCACGTCGGAAATCGAGGTGAACGAACGGTTGGGCGTGGGGATGTTCAGCCCGGCGTCTTCCGTATCGAACGCTCCGCCGCGGATGCCGCGCAGGAAAGGCGGCTGTAGCGCCTCCGTCCACTCGCAGGCATTGCCCGCCTGGTCGAGAGTCCCGCTGGCGCTGAGGCTGCGCGCGAACGCCCCGGCCTCGCTGAAGAAGTGCTTCGGTTCGAGAAGGCCTTCGGCGTAGTGATTCGCGGCGTTGTCCAAACCGAAGTCGCGTCCTGGCTTGGCGTCGCTCCGCGTCGGGTAGTCCCAGTAGCCGGCACCGCCGGACTTAGCTGGGTCGAAGTAGGCCGCCTTGTACCACTCGTCCTCGTTCGGCACGAAGAAGCGCGCGTCCGGATTGCGCCGGATGCGCCGTCCGTCGGTGCCAAAGTACCCGTTCAGTGTGTAGGCGCCGTCCTCGGTGTCTCCGTCGCCCTGGCCGTTGTGGAGCCAGTTGCAGAATCGGCAGGCGTCCAGAAAGCTCACATGCGTCACGGGGCGGTTCGCCTTATCCGGAGCCACGCTGTGGGCGAAGCTCCCGGCTTCGCCATCCCGGTGGATGTCGCAACGGACGCCTTCCCCCGAGCGCCTCGTGTCCATGTCGTTGTTCCAGAGCCCGCCGTCGCGATCCGCCTTGGCCTTGGCGTTGAGGAAAACGACCCATTGCGCCGCAGTCACCTCGGTCTTCCCGATGCGATACACGTAGGGCACAGCGCCGATGCCCGTGTCGTCCACCGCGTTTCCCGGGCTGCCGACCTCGACGAACTCCAGGCTTCTCAGCCCATCTGGCATGTGGAAAACGTCGCTGTCCCCTCGTGCCGGGCATGCGATAGTGGACAGAAGTCCGAGGGCAAGGACGTGGCTTAAACGGGAGTGTGAGTTCATAGGAGGCCGATTACTGTTAAATTGGTTGAATCGAATTATTGAATTGGTAATTGGTAGGAACTTTGAACTTCGGGAGCGGGATCATTGGCAGGAGCCGCTTGGGGATGGAGGGGCGGGAGGGGCATAAAATGGCGCTGTCTACGCGTTTTGCGGGTTTTCCTGCGGCGGATCAAGCCGGAATGCGAAAAAGCTCCGGCATTTTTCGCAGTGGTCGGCGTTTCTCACTCATGATTGATGAAAAGAGAGGTGCGCGCCCGTGTTGTCAATTTCAAAGCGGAATGGAGGGTTTTTGTGGTGCCGGTGCTCGGTTCCGGCGGGCTCAGTCGTGGAAGAAAGCGGTGAAGTGGTCTTGAACCGGAGGGTCGGAGTAGAGGACGAGTGGGACGAGAGTGCATATATTCTATCTTTCGTTTCGCTCACGCACGCCTGCCAGGATGAAGACGTGGCGGTTTACGCTGAATCCGTGGATTGTTGCCAGTCTCGGAATTCGAAGCATTTAAATTCAATTTCTTTCCACCCGGAGAACCTTTTTTACAGCATCGCTCCAAATCTCAGAATCGTAGGTTCGAGCGATGACGACTGTGTCCTTGGTAATCGCGATCGCTCCGCTCTCATCGGGTTCTTCGCCGATGAGCACTGGAAGAACCAGGAAATCCGAACTCGTCGCGTCGGAATTCAGCCCATGAATCGCGAGGAGATTCTCCCCCTCATTGAGCCACTTCTTCGAATGGGTGACATCGAATGGAGCACCAGCGGTGCCGGTGGAATCGGTGCCTTTGGAGGCAGACGCCGCGTTCCATGTGAGCTGATTCGGAGCGTTCTGCGCCATGATCCGATGCCCGTTGAGGTAGGCGACGAATCCATCGTCGTATGCCATCGATAGCGTCAATTTCGAGAACAGTGCGGGATTCCGATTTAACTGAAATGGGACCCTCACATAGGCAGAGGTCGCCTTTCCGATCATGGCGTTTTCAAGATCGAGACCGATGGAACGCCTATAGGTCGCATCTTCATCGTAGCCAACCCCGGTTTTGCCCTTGCTCCAGCGCCTGTCATTGAAATCGAGGTTCGTCCAACGGTCGCCTAAACTGCCATCGTTAGGCACCGTTGCTGAGGTTGGACTTGATGCACCCAAGAGCGTGAACCGTCGCATTGAGGTAATGACCCGGGCGTTTGGGCTCGGTTCGCCTGACGCGGATCGCGGATCGGAACCATCCAGAGTGTAATAGGCCCGCCCGTTGCCAGAGCGAATCATGAGTTTCGCGTTTCGCTTGACGACTTCCCCGGCAATGCTGAATTCTGGCGCTTTAGGGAATCGCTCATCCAGCCAGTGGGAACGCGAGATGAGCCAAGATTCCATCTGCTTGATCCTGCCCAACCACGTGCCCTCGGGAATCCCCTGAGCCACGGCGTTGTCTTCTCCAATCTCGGCTACCAGCTCGGCGATCACTCCTTGAAGCGAGGCGTCACTCAATTTATCTTTTCTCAATTCTTCCCAGCGACGCAGATAGGCGCCCATGAAATCTGGATCTTGGAACAAGCGATGGAACCAGAGGACATCGCGTTGGTGCAAGACTGACTTCGTGTGTGCACCACTTTGATCATAGCAGTCCCAATTGAAATCCCAGGTTGGGCCCAATCGGAGTTTTCCATCGTCCGACGAACGCCACGGATAAATGCTGAGTAGAAGCCCGTCGTAATTCTGAGCCAGATTGTTGAAGATGTGGAAGTCGACGAAATCCATCAGATCGATGTACTTCCGGTAGCCGTTTTCCGCGTCGAGCCACTTTGCGTCATCGTACAGCACACCTTCGAACTCCTTGAACCACTGCTCGATGGCCGTGCGCTGAGCTGGATTGATAGCGTAGCCACTTGGGCTCTCGAAGTTAAACTGCGCGCGGTCTAGCTGGGGAAAGTCGTCTCCTTGCCTGAAGCCATTGGGAGGACTCTCAAGAATTCCATCCGGCCCAGGAGTGTGAAAAAACTGCGGACTGGTGGCTCCGTTAGGCGCGGGCCAACCTTTCTCGTATTCGGGATCCATGCGATTGATGCTGATCATCCACCCGCCACTTGTCCCGTCATCGGAGAGCCTCTCGAACGGAATCCGCTTTTCGCCTCTTTTCACTTTTTCGACCAGCGCGTAGATGCCAAGGCGATGTTCCAGGTTCAGGCTCCCACCCTCTTCGTTGACGAAGGCCTCGACATATCGAAACCGCGGGGCATGACGTCCCACTTTTTGACTGAGACGCCACATGAAAG
>JAQCER010000488.1 GCA_027618625.1 Verrucomicrobiota bacterium | reverse complement strand
GTTTGCCCGGGCGCCGTCAACACGAAGTCAGGCTGGCAGTCCTGCAGGATCGCTGCAAGTCGTTCCGAATGGCGACTCGAGCGGGGAAGATAGGCCGGTACAGCTGTGATTCCGGCCCACCAGCACCCAAAGAGCGCAGCGATGTAGTCCGGGCCTGGTGAAAATTGAAGAACGGCCAGCGGAGCGGACCCATTCCTGGAACACTTTCGAGCATCAGCCAGATGGTCGCCGAAGGTCGCCGCGTTCTTCACAAGATCACCAAAGGAGATGGTTGCCCGCTCACTGTCTCCATCACCCAGATCTCGGAACGCAACGGCGTTCGGATTCCGCCGTGCGTGCTCAAGGGCAAGTGTAGAATCGCGCTGTTCTCCCCAGCTCCAGGATCCGATTCTACTTTGTGAATTAGCGTATTTACCATCTAAAAAGAGAAGTTGGTGGAATTTCTATAAAATCGCTCAATTGATATAAATTGTCAAACATAACATTAAAATATGATAATTATCAAAAATGAGGCATTTGACGCAGCCGCTTAGCGCCCTCGTAATCCCTGGTTCCTGCTCGCGAAAATTCGATTCGGATATCCCAGAAATATTTGACGATAAGCAGATTAAATCAGGACAGGCAGTATCGAAACAGCTCCGCCCAGTATACTCCACTTAGCGGCATTATTCAAAATACCATACTCACTGTAGGTGGCGGTGGGGATCCGACTGAGGTTCCGGTGGCCGATGGGTGCTGGCGTTGGGCCTAAGCCCGCTAAGGCTAAGCCGGGGCCACCGTCGGCCGGCACCATTCCCGGAGCCAGTTCCTGGCATGGTGGAATCCCCGGGAGATGATGTGATCTTCGATCTCAGAAGTGCCCAGGTGCCGGGCGAGAAGTTCCTCGTGCCCGCGGTATTTCGGGCGGAGGCGGACCAAATGCGTCGATCCCAATCCGGTCGCGTGTCCCCTGGCGATCGGCGAGAGAATTCCGCGCTGGATACTGAGCGCCGTTGCTGGAAGCGGGACGGACTGCTCAGGCATGATCAGCCATGGGCGATAGCGAAAGTGATAGGAACCGGATGGGTCACGAGACAGCGTGCCGTAAGAGCGGGCCGGGGCGACGTCGACCGCGCTGCACAAGAATCCCTGAGCGATCAAGTCTTCGTCATCAGGGCGGACTCGCCGATGGCGAAACAGCATCAGATCCCAGCTGAGGATGGAGCCAAAGACAAGAAGCCGGAAGGACCAACCCGAAACGAAGTAGCTGATCAAGATGATTAAAGCGCAGAGCAGCACGCCGAGCAGGGGGCTCGCGAACGACAGCAGGAGAATGGCGCCAACGAGTCCGAGACGGCTGATTTTCAAACCAGTGTCGATGATGCCGAACGGACTGACCAGTGCAATGACGTGCATCGAATGAAACGTGAGCCAGACCATGAGATAACAAGCGATGACGACGGGGACCGCCACGAGTCCTGCTACCCAGGGACCGGCCATGGCGATCGGAAGAATGCCATCGTTGATGACAGTGGTGGGCCCGAGTGAGGATGGCATCGCCAGATCAGGGAACAGTTTCGTAAGCACCATGGGTAGACCTATTAGAATACCAGTGATCTTGTTTTCGTGTTCCTCGACGACATTCATCGGAGTCTTGAGCACGGGAATGGCATTGCCGATCGCGGTGTTGAGAGTGAAGAGGCCGCCGAGAGTCAGCAATGATCCCCAGAGCCAAGGTGAGGTGTACCAAGGCAGGGACGAGCGCACAGCCGCATCGGCATGATAGTATTCCCAAGCGCCCTGGGCAGTGACGACAAGCAGGGGAGACATTGCCGTCATGGTAGTGGAGGTCATCTGAGTTGCGATGATCGAGGCGAGAGATCCTTCCGGCTCTGAAGCGGGCACCGGTTCTGCCGATGTGGTAACCATGGTGACCATCAGGCAGGCAATGACGAAGCAAAATGACCGGATCATGCCCGAATCATAGGTGAAGCCGATGGCAGATGCAAAATCTTCTCCGGCGTAAACGGGTAAAAACGGCTGGCGACGCAGGTATTTGGATGGTATGCAGCAGGAAACTTCACTTGGCAGGCCGAATGAACCCGTTTTTAGACCGAGATTTTCACATCCGCTGGAGCACGCTTACTCCTGAACATATCGAAGCCGACATTTCTGCAGCGCTCGAGGACGCTGGGAAAAAGCTCGATGCAGTAGCCAGGGTCGATCGTGGTCGAATGACCTTTGACAATACCGTATTGGCTCTGGAAGAGGCCACGGCGGAGCTTACGGAGTCGTGGGGAAAGGTGGGGCATCTCGACTCTGTGTGTAATTCCGATGCGCTGCGCGAAGTCTACAATAAGATGCTTCCGACGGTGACCGAGTTCTACGCGAAGATTCACCTGGACGATTCACTTTGGGATGTGTTCAAGACGTTTGAGCGCATCCCGGAGGCACAGGCCCTGACGGGAATTCGTAATCGATTGTTTGAAGAAACGATGGCGGATTTCCGTGAAAGCGGTGCCGAGCTTCCGAAAGAGAAGAAACAGCGGCTGGAGCAATTGGAGGGCGAACTGGCGCAGGCGACGCAGAAGTTCTCTGAGAATGTGCTCGATTCGACGAAAGAATATGAGTTGATCATCGAGGACGAAAGTCGGCTTGCCGGGTTGCCGCCCACGGCGCTCGCTGGGGCGATGCAGGATGCCAAACAGAAGGGCATCGGTACCGATGAGGAGCCCAAGTGGCGGTTCACCTTGCACATGCCATCGTATCTCCCGGTGATGCAGTATCTCGATGACGAGGAGATTCGGCGTCGGCTGTGGACGGCGCGGAGCGCAATCGGCAGGGAAGGCAAGTTCGACAATACCGAGTTGATCTGGCAGATCCTGGCACTGCGCCAGGAGAAGGCTGAATTGTCAGGAAAAGCAAATTTCGCGGAAACGGTACTTGAGCGTAGGATGGCGAAGAGCGGGGCGATCGCTTTGAAGTTTATCGAGGATATGCACGCTCGTGTGAAGGACAATTTTGGTCGGCAAGTCAGGGAACTGCAGGAGTTCAAAGCCGAAGCGCTGCAGGCCAAGGTGGATCTGTTAGAGCCGTGGGAAACTGGCTATTGGTCGGAGAAACGTCGACGTCAGCTGTTCGATTTCGATGAAGAGGAGTTGCGTCCCTATTTTCCGATCGACCAGGTATTGAGCGGAATGTTTCGCATCTCTGAGCAATTGTTCAGCATTGTGATCAGTGAGCGAAAGGCGGTGTTCATCGAACCCGGCTCCGGTGTCGCTGTGCCTGAGGATGCGGTCGAGGTCTGGCACGAGGAAGTGAAGTTCTACGAGATTCGCAACGACCGGGGAACGCACCTCGGGTCGTTCTACGCTGATTGGCATCCCCGCGAATCGAAGCGTGCAGGCGCGTGGATGAACTACTTGAAGACTGGGCGCCCACCAACGGATGCAGGCGATCGCGAGCCTCATCTCGGTCTCATTTGCGGCAACATGACGCCCGGCGTCGATGGCAAGCCAGCATTGTTGACGCACTCGGAGGTGGAGACCGTCTTCCACGAGTTCGGGCACCTGCTACACCACCTTCTTGGCAATGTGGAAGTGAAGTCGCTGAATGGAGTCAATGTTGCCTGGGACTTTGTCGAGTTGCCGTCACAGATCATGGAGAACTTCTGTTGGTACCGCGAGAGTCTCGACTTGTTCGCCCGCCATCATGAGACGGGCGAGCCGATTCCGCAGAAGCTGTTCAAGCGAATGATTGCTGCCAAAAACTACATGTCCGCGGCTTTCACGATGCGGCAATTGTCTCTCGGCAAGCTGGATCTTGAGCTGCACATCAACCACCCTCATCGCGAAGGGAAAAGTCTGGATGAACTGAGCGACGAAGTTCTGGAGGGGTATTTGATGCCCTGTAAGACGCCAGTTCCTACGATGGCACGATCATTCAGCCATCTGTTCTCAAGCTCGACAGGATATGCGTCCGGCTACTATTCCTATCTCTGGGCGGAGGTGCTGGATGCCGATGCGTTCACCCGGTTTCTCGACGATGGCGTGCTGAGTGCGAAGGTGGGAGGGGAATTCCGTGAGAAGATCCTGTCGCGGGGCAACTCTGAAGATCCGGCGAAATTGTTCCGGGATTTTA
>JAQCER010000487.1 GCA_027618625.1 Verrucomicrobiota bacterium | reverse complement strand
GTCAGCTCTGGCGAGAAGAGGGCGGTGAAGTTTCAACTGTTCAAAGGCAACGAGCACTGGTTCTGGGCAGGATCCAGCGATGAAAATTCGACTTTGAAAGTGAACGTTTACGATGCCGACGGAAAGTCAGTAGCCGTCGAAAAGATCAAGCGTGTCAAAGGAATGGGTGGCGTACGGGTTACTCCGAAGAAGACCGGTACCTACTTGGCAGTGGTCACGATAAATTCCAAACAAAAAAAAATCGGCTGGGCCCTGGCCTACGGATACCGGTAATCGAGGTGGAACCAGCTGGAGCGATCAGCGAACTCAGGCTCGACTACGAGAGCCCTCACTTCCTGCAGTCTTTGTTCGCGGGCGACACCGCTTTGCTCAAGACTCTTGAGCGGCGGCTGAACATCACGGTCACGACCCGCGATGGATGGCTGCGGTTCGCTGGAGCCAAAGCAGCGATCGAAAAGGCACGCACGATTTTCGAACAACTGGAGAAGGCACGCCGCGAGGGATCCGTGATCACCGAGCACACGTTCAATTTCGCCATCGACAGCGTCATGGATTCCCCCGCAAGCGACGCTGAGGGCAGTGACAGTGCTGGTGCTGGGAATGCCAATGACAATGGCAATCGGAATAGCAATGGGAACGGAAAAACGGCCCTGACGGAACTCGTCAGCGTCAAACTTCTGGGGACACCCCGCAAACCTGCGGTGAGCCCGCGCACGGTCGGCCAGCTGCACTACATCAAATCGATCGACTCGAATGATGTCGTCTTCGGCATTGGCCCGGCGGGCACTGGCAAGACTTACCTGGCAATGGCCTGCGCCATCACCGCACTAAAGGAGCGCAAGGTGAACCGCATCATTTTGACCCGCCCGGCAGTGGAGGCTGGTGAAGCGCTAGGCTTCCTGCCCGGTGACCTCAACGAGAAGATCTTCCCTTACCTTCGCCCGTTGTATGACGCACTCTATGACATGCTGGAGCCGGACGAAGTTGAAAAGTACATCGAGCGCAATTTGATCGAAATCGCCCCGCTGGCCTACATGCGCGGCCGGACGCTCAACCGCGCCTTCATCATTCTCGACGAAGCGCAGAACACTACGGAGGCACAGATGTTCATGTTCCTGACGCGCCTTGGCGAAGATAGCCGCTGCGTGATCACGGGTGATGAGACACAGATCGACCTGCGTGCCAACATGCGTTCAGGGTTGATCGAGGCAATCCGCGTTCTGGACGGAACCGAAGGAATCGATTTCGTTCGCTTCGAAACACGGGACGTGGTGCGGCACCGCGTCGTGCAGCGCATCATTGATGCCTACCAGAAGCACCGCAGCAGCGCTGAGTAGCTCCTGCGGATTCACCAGATTTGATAGATGTTAGTTAGGCAGTTTAGCCGTTCATTTGGGCTCAAATTGCCAACCAATGTGCTTGCCTGCCCCGCTCCGTCTTTTCTTTGTAATACTTGAAGCACCGGTCAACAATCATTCTACCAAGCCACCGCGAAGATCCCGCAACGTATGCAGCCCACCCATCGCCGCCTTCGGCACCCGCGCGCCACACGTTCGCTTCACACCCATTTTCGATCGGTTCTTCACAAACACCGATTCCACAAAAGCAGCACTCCCCAACGCCACCCCATCCACAAAATATCGCACCCGGTGCCGTAGCAATGCAGGTGCAGGCAATTCAAAGCCACGCGCTTCCTCGGCTTCGAATTCTTCCGGAGTCAGCCCCTTACGCACGATCCGATCATCCTCATCACGCAACTGCCGCCCCTCCTCCATCAACAATTGCCGATACCGTTGGTGCACCTTGCGCCAGGCATCGCCATCACGGCGCTGACCACCCGCTCCGCCAAGCACTTCGTACACGCCATTCCGCGCCACCCCCTGCCCCTTCAGCGCTTCGGCATAGCCACACCAGCGCCACTCGCGAGGATCCTTCACGATCCCGCCACGCACCGCATTCAAGTCAATATACGCCGCCACCGTTGCCAGCACCCCAGATTTCCCCTGTACTAGCACACTCTTAAAACGATCCTCCCACAGCGGCCCGTGTCGCTCGCTTCGCAGATTGTACCACTGGCTGAAGCGCTGCTTAATCTCGCCGACGAACGCCGACAAATTATATAGCCGATCCAAATACGGACGCTTAAACCGCTCAATCTCCTCCGCCGTCGTCAACGTAGGAGCCTCCAGTTCAATCACCTCAATCACCTCAATCACCTCATCCTCGCCACCAGTTTCCTCCCATGCCCCAGCCCTTACCCCAGAGGCCACGCCACGCTCGTCATCAGCAGCCACCCGTCCCCTAATCACCTTCAACATGTTCCCAATCCCATCCAGCGTATCCGCAGTATACAAAAGCTTCAGCCTCCCCAGAAACGCCTCATCATCCACCAACAATCGCCCCAACTCCCCACGCACCTCCTCGGACTCCCGATCCTCCACCGCCACTAGCATGTGAAAATGATTCGACATACAATTCCAGGTCAGCACCCGCACCCCAGAAAACGCTTCCTGCGCCCGCATCAACTTGCGAAAATGTTCCTGCTCCTGCTCGCCCAAAATATACCGCCGCTCAATCACCCGCGAAAGCACGTGATAGTAGTTGCAAGGCCCGTCGCCAAGAATGCGTGATGATCTCATGCCGACGATTCTAACACAACCTGCTCCGTTTGTCACGATTTATGTGACGTCCCTTAATTTTTAGCCTTAATTTTTTCGGCGACTTTTCACTGCGGAAATCCGACCTTGCGCCACAGCAACATTCGGCGGATCAATACGCGCGCGCATTGTATAGTGATATGAAAAAATGCTCCCGATTCACGTTGTTATTGATTCTTGCTGGTGTGTTCTGCGCTCTGGCATTCTCCAAAAACGCCGCCGCACAGGAATCCCACGGCCACGGCGACGGTAAGGACTCGGGAACCTACTCGACGGAAGACGCGCCCAAATTGACTGTCGACGTATTCGCCAACGAGGTAAAAAATGCGACAGCCATCTGCTTTGACGACAAGGGCAAGCTGTATGTGACGGAAACCTACCGCTGGCGCAAAGGGATCGAAGACAACCGCGACCACACTTACTGGATCATGGACGATCTCGCCACCGAGACTTCCGAGCAACGCGTAGCGGTGTATGAGAAGTGGAAGGACAAATTCGAGGATCCCGAATACTTCACGCGTTTCTCAGAGCGCGTCGTAACGCTCGAAGATTCGAACGGTGACCGGCAAAGCGGACCGCCTGGAAGAATTCGCAACCGACTTCGATGAGCCGGAGGACGGCCCGGCTATAGGACTGATTTACGGCAATGGCAACACGGTCTACATGACCTGCATCCCGCACTTATGGGCGCTGGAGGATACAGATGGCGACGGCAAAGCGGATAAGCGCGAATCACTGATCGACGGCTTTGGCCCGAAGAACAGTCTCAGTGGCCACGATCTGCACGGACTGGCCTGGGGGCCGGACGGGAAGTTGTATTTCTCGATGGGCGACCGTGGCTACAACTTGCAGACGAAGGAAGGCAAGCAGTTCAAGAACACCAATTCCGGTGCCGCCTTCCGCTGCGATCCCGATGGCTCGAACCTTGAGATATTTTACTACAACCTGCGCAACCCGCAGGAAATGGCCTTCAATGAATACGGCGACTTGTTCACCGTGGACAACAACTGCGACCAGGGCGACTCGGCGCGGGTCTGCTACCTACTCGAAGGCGGCGACACGGGTTGGCACTTAGGAACTCAGGCCCTGACCACTTACAAAGACTTCCTCGACGACGGACAAATGGGACAGTCGCCGCACTGGCTGTCAGAGGGACTGTGGAAGCTGCGCCATGCTGGCCATCCCGAGTGGATTCTGCCACCGATCGCGCACTTGACCAACGGCCCGAGCGGCCTGGTCTTCAATTCGGGCACCAGCCTGCCCGAGCGCTACAAGAATCACTTCTTGGTTTGCAACTACAAGGGAGCACCCAACGTCTGCTTCCTCTATTCTTTCAAAGTAGACCAGCAGGGAGCCGGCTACGCGATGAAGGATGCGCACATTTTCCACGCTGGTGTGCCTAACACGGATGTCGACATGGGATACGATGGCAAGGTATACCTGGCAGACTTCGGCGGCGGTTG
>JAQCER010000486.1 GCA_027618625.1 Verrucomicrobiota bacterium | reverse complement strand
GATACCTAAAGGCTGGCCTTGCCATTGCAGGCGACCACAAGCAGTCACGACAGGCGAAGCAGGTGTTCGATTACTACAAAGATCTGGTGACCGAAATCAAGTTGGACACGCGCATCGATGGAACCGACCCCGTCGGACATTCGCTGCCGTTCGGACTGTTCGTCAATATCCGCCACACCCAGCACATCGAACGCGAATCCGGCGGGTTCAGCAAGTATCTGGTGAATCAGCAAAACAATCCGTATGCTTACAACTACGGTCGCCCGGCGGAGAACTACCGCGATAAATTCGAAGAGTCCGCGCGTGGGATTCTCAGCGAGCATTTCGACATTCTGTCCGTTACGTTTCATAATGAAAAAATCGAATCCCGCGGTGATGCCGAAGAAGGCTGGCGGGTCACACCTTATGCCTACCTCCTGATGAAACCGAAGGGTCCTGAGGTCGACAGCATCCCATCGCTTCAGTTGGATTTCGATTTCCTCGACACCTCTGGCTTTGCCATCCTTCCCATCGAATCCGCTCGCATCCCCATTGATTCACGCCCTGCAGCACCCGGCCCGCGCCCGATCGAAAACCTGAAAATCACCCAGACTCTGGACGAGCGTCAGGCGAAGGATGGCAAGCTGGTTCTCGAAGTGAAGGCAAGCGCTCACGGACTCCTGCCCGGGTTTGACGATCTGCTGGAGTTTGCGCCCGGGAATTTCGACATTGCCGCCATGGATGATCAAGGACTGTCCGTCGTGGAACTCGATGCGGAACGTGATGATGGTGCTGCCATCTGTGAGCGCAACTGGCTCATCGAATTAACGGCAAAAGCAGAGCTAGAGGCGCGTCCCACCTCCTTCCAATTCGCAAAGGCAAAGGTCGCGACCGAGGAATTCACTTTCCAGCGCTATCAGGATGCTGACCTTGCTACTGCGACTCAGATCATCTCGCTTGAACATAAATACGGGGAACCGCGGAACAACTGGCTATGGGGAACCGCGATTGCTGGATTCGCGCTGCTGCTCGCCTTCGCTGCGTTCCTCATGCTGCGCCGGAAACCCAGCGCCGATGGAACCCAGCAAACGGGTTACCGGATTCCAGAAGAGATCACACCCTTTTCGATCGTCACCCTCCTGCGTCGCATCCACGCTGACGCCAACCTTCCCGACGACGAACGCACGGAACTCGGCCGGTCGATCGCCGAACTCGAACACCACTTCTTCAATCGCGGAACCGAAGCCCGGGAGCCCGATTTAAAAGCGATCGCGGAGATCTGGATTCGCAAGGCCGCATAGACTTTCATTACTTCCCCTTTGGGATCGCAGTTATTGACCCCGGGACACTGTGAACGACTTTTGCCCAGCTTGATCATTGATCTCATGCGATGATTCGCTGCCGTCCGGCCAGCGGACAGTCACGGAGCGAAACTTGGTGCCGGGGCTTGCAAAGAACAGCGAGGATGTTGACTGGGACAGATAGCCACCTCCACTGTAAATCTCGCGCACCTGCGAGCGTCCGGACTCATCAACTGCGGTCACGACAGCTCCGGCGACCGTTCCTACGGCCCGAATAACAAGGTAGGTGGCATCGCATCGATTGTGATGAACAACAGGAAACCCGTCGTTGATTCCCGTGAGCAGATCGGGCACCTGATCCTCATTGATATCCGCCACTGTCGCCGTTGTCGCATCACCACGAACCACGAGGCCACTTTCCTCCGGCCAGACCGGATCAAATCCGCCTCCGCCATCGCCACGCAACAGCAGGCTCACTCCACCGTCGCATCGGCCAGTCTCGGGCTGCGATCCGAAAAAATTCTGAGCCAGAAAGAGGTCGAGTGATCCATCGCCATTCCCATCAATAAAACACATGCCGAAAACGGGTGAAATTTGCGCCAGCCGGGGCAGTGGCTTCCAGGAAAACACCGCGTCGCCATCGTTTATCAGCAAGCCTGACTCAAGGGTATTCACCTGAAATTGATGAGCCTCCTGCAGACGTTCCTGACCATAGATTTCCTGCAGCGACGCGCTTGCAAAGGCACTGAAGGAATCGAATTTTTGCTTGAGATGCGGCATCGCGCTGGAAGAACAACTCCTGCCACGAATCGGATACAGCACGCCATTTTCAAACTCCGCCTCGAGCAGGTTCATTTTCCCTTCGTTGTTGTAGTCACCATAGAACAGTTGCACCGGCTTTTCGATCGATGCGTGATATTTGGAATTCAGGCCATGATTGCCCACGGCATAGTCAATGTCGCCATCGCCGTCGACATCACCTCCGGTAATGCTGTTCCACTGATCTTGTTGCCAGACCAGCGGCCGTCGTTGCGTTTGTCAGCACGCCCCTGCGGTTCTCAAACAACATGATGGTTCCCCATTCATGGGTAACCAACAAATCCACCCAACCATCGCCGTTGGCATCCGACCACAGTGCGCTGGTCACCATTCCGGACTGAGACAGCCCCTCGACTTCCTTGGCAATGTCAGAGAATTTCCCCCGGTCGTTTCTCAACAGGGCGCTTCCAGGGGCCAACGGATATTCCCCGGGAACCAGTCGCCCGCCTACGAATAGATCGACATCGCCGTCACGGTCAAAGTCCGCCGCAGCGACGACGCTCCCACTTACCCGCCAGTCTGGAAGGGTGCCGGGTGCTGCTCGGGAAAATCCGCCACTTCCGTCATTCAAGTAAAGCCTGTCCTGCAATTCCGCAGCTCCTCTGGCAAACTCGTAACTCCCGCTGACCACATAGAGATCCAGATCCCCGTCCCCTTCCGCATCAAAGAACACCGCCCCCATGTCTTCGCATGCCTTGTCCTCACGAAAGGCCTCCACCCACTGCGGCGCAAATTTCCCTGCACCCTGATTGATCCGCAGCTCGGCGATTTGCCCGGCCGCGCCCCCCAGAAACAAGTCATCGTCGCCGTCCCCATCGACATCGCCCCACGCAGCCCCTGCTCCCAGTTGCGACAGCTTATTGGGAAGCAGTGGTTGCCTGGAAAAGTCATCGAATTCGGTCTCCTGGTGCTTCTGCAGCGATAATTCCCCTGCCGTGAACCAGGGTTCGGGTCTCACTCTTTCCAATTGCGCGGGTGGTACTGGTGGCGAGGGCTTGGTCAGCTCCTGCTGGGTGACGACGTAGTAGTGATTCGCAGGCAATTTCGAATACTGCTGAACGGCCCCGCCTGGCCAAGTCACTGCCATTCGCTCAATCTGGTCGGCATCTCCCACGCCAAAGTGAATCAGCGGTTCGTTCTGGGACATAAATCCACTGGCCAAAACCAGCTGCCTTTGTTGCTCAATCCCGCCGGCAGTCACGCGGACCGTTGCCCCGATCGCTGTCCGACTGGCTTCGATTCCAACGAGCTTGATGAGCATCCGGTTCCCCGAGCTGCTGTCATTCCGATACACGGACACCGGCTCGTCGACATTCATGACAATCAAATCAAGGTCGCCATCGCGGTCGAGATCACCGGTGGCTGCCGCGTAACTGACACCTACCTTTCCAGTGCCCCAGGCATCGCTGACATCATCAAACAGGAGCCCATCGCCAGAATTGCGTAGCGTTCGGTTCTTTTCCTCCCGCCGGGGCAGATCCTTGAGGTAATGCCACTCATGCTGCTCACGCAACTGCTCGGGAGTAAGCACATTGTCAGAGTCGTTCATGGCACGGACGGTACCATTTGTTACAAAGACGTCCTGCCAGCCATCATTGTCTAAATCCGAAATCTTCACCGCCCACGTCCAATCCGTGCTGTCCAGATGCGCCAGGAAGGCCCCCTCCAGGAACCGCCCGGTTCCCGTCCCAATGAAGAACGAATTGCGCATGTACTGCGGCGGCAACGACTCATTGGCAGCCTTCAGAATGGCGCCACCCATCACACCCATCGTCGTCTTCTGCTTGAAATGGTTCGTCGCCGACATGTCGGCAACCAGAAGGTCCGAGTGACCGTCATTGTTCACATCCCCGAAATCCGCGCCCATTGAAAACCACGACGCATGCGGCATCCGGTCGTTGATCTCATCCTTAAAAGTCCCGTCGCCCCGGTTCATGTAGAGCTTGTCCTGCGCGATCATGTCGTTCCCCACATGGAGATCCATCAGACCATCATCGTTCGCATCCCACCAGGTTGCGGATAGTCC
>JAQCER010000485.1 GCA_027618625.1 Verrucomicrobiota bacterium | reverse complement strand
GCCTCTTTTCCGAGGAGGCTTTCAACGCGGGAAAGTTCGTCGATCTCAGGGGCCACGAGCTCGCCCCGCTTTTCCGTGCCGTGGACGAGATCGGGGATGCGATCCCCTCGGGGCTCACATCCGGCTACCTGGGGCAGATCTACCGATACGTTTCAGGCCGGCTCGAACGGCTCAAGACCGAGCGCATGGTGGAGACCTACAATGGGGTTACCGCCCACCTGTCCGCCCTCTTCGAGGCGTCCTCGCGCCGTTCGGACGAGATCAAACAGGCGGTCAACCGGCGCTACGACGCGGTGCTCATCGATGAGTTCCAGGACACATCCCCGCAACAGTGCTCGGTCTTTCTCAACCTGTTCCACCGGCCCGACCGCTTCTTCCACGTTATCGGCGACCCGAAACAATCGATCTACCGCTTCCGGGGTGCTGACGTTTTTTCTTATATCAAAGCGAGTGAGAAGGCCGATCACCGTTACGAACTGCTCGTCAACTACCGATCGTCCCCGCGCATGATCCACGCGGCAAACCAGCTATTCGGAATGTCGGCCGACCCCTTCCTCATCAGGGGGCGCATCGCTTTCCATCCCGCACGTTGGAAGGGGCAAGGCACCGCCACATCACCACCGCCGGGACTGCCTTCGCTCTTCTTCCACGAGATCGAACTGGGAAGCCCGACGGCTGGCAAAATCCGCCGGGCAATCGCCCACAGTATCGCCGCGGAGATCATCGGACTCCTCGGCAAATCGTGGGCAGACTACGCCCCCGGAATCAGGGAGGAAGGACACATCGCGCCATCCGACATCGCGATCCTCGTCCGCACCACGAACGAGGCCGGCCCGATCAGCGACCTGCTCGCCGGGCTCGATGTACCGGTGGCCATCGGCACCTCCAGCTCCCTGCTGCGTAGCGGCGAGGCCAAGGAGGTTCTGGCCATTCTCACGGCTTTGCTCGAACCGCAGAACTCGGGAGCCCTCCGGGCCGCCCTGCTCACGGCAGCTCTCAGCTCGGGCAGCCGCCTCGGCAACGACGCACAGTTCGACGGTATCACCAACGACGTGGCAGAATTTCATGAGACGTGGGTCGCACGCGGCCTGCTTCCCGCGATGTTGGATCTGGTGGAGCGTTTCAACGTCCGCACCACGCTCTTAGGGCTATCCCGGGGGCGTCGGCGAGTGACCAACTTTATGCACCTCGTCGAACTACTCGACGGCAGGGCGCGCGAGGAACGCCTGACACCCGCCGCCACCCTGCAATGGTTGGAGATGGCCATCCAGGGCAGCATCGTCGACATGGATAGCGAAGTGCTGGAGCTACGCATCGCGACGGATGCCCCGGCCGTGCAAATCCTGACGCAGCATACCAGCAAGGGGCTCGAGTACCCCATCGTCTTCGCACTCCCTTCCTGTCCGCAAGACTACACGTATATCAAACCCCGCCTGACCTACCACGACCCCGACACCCTGGAGGCGCATATAGCGGCGTTCGGCGAACCGAGGGGTTCGGAAACTTACGATCTCCGCAAGGTCGAGACATCCGCCGATCACGCACGCCTCGCCTACGTCGCCGTAACCCGGTCCCAGTTCCGCTGCCACCTCTATCACCTCCCCACCAACCCGAAGTTTGAAGACGAGCACGCCATCCACCAGATGCTCGGGTGCCCGGACGCGGATGCCCTGCAGGCACTCTCCGACAACTCGGACGGCACGGTCGTGCGCGCGCCCATCCGCGACGACATCTTCGGCAGCCTGCCCGCACCCTACCGACCAGATGAACAGAAAAAAAGCCGGGAGCTCAAGGTGCGAGAATCCGGAACCATCTCAATCACCCGCCGCCAGCAGACCACTTCGTTCACCGGAATCACCCGCTTCGCGGCGGAGACGGGTGACACCCCGCACGACTTCGACGCTTCCGATGACACCGGATTCTGGGCAAAGCTCCAGGCCGGTGCCTCGCTCGGCATCGTCTTCCACGAGATTTTTGAGGAGATTGACTTCCAGGCACCCAAAGGCGTCGCGACGCTCGTCGAGCGGAAATTGCTGACCTACTCGCCATGGCGGGAACCGCCAGGAAAGAGGCAGTTAAGTGCGATTGTCGAGGAGATCGAGAATTCCATTCTTGGGCTTTTGAATCACCCGATTTCAGAGGATCTCAAGCTCAATCAGATTGCCTGGGGCAGCCGGCTCATCGAGGCGCGGTTTCTTCTTTCGGGTACCCACTTCACCCTGGCCGCGCTTTGCGATATCCTCGCCAGCGATCCCCCCGAGCATGTTCCCCCCGGGTACATCGACAGGCTCCGCCATGTCCCTGCCCGGAAATTTGAGGGCTTCCTCGACGGATTTATCGATCTCATCTTCGAGCACGGCGGCCGCTACCACCTGCTCGACTGGAAAACCAACCGGATCGCGAACAACTCGCCCGGTGCCCTTGCCGATGTCATGGCGGAGCACCACTACTTTCTCCAATACCATCTCTACGGTCTGGCGCTCGACCGCCTGCTATCACGCCGCCTCGGCGAAAGCTACGATCCGGCCAAACACCTCGGGAACGTCTACTACGTCTTCCTGCGGGGGGTGGAACCCGGAATCCCGGGGAGCGGTGTCTTCACCGACACGTTCGGATCCGCACGGCTCGAGGCGCTTCGCTCCGCCTTCGCAATCCCCAATTCCGAATTCTCTCCATAGACATCTTTCCTGCGCACGATGATCGCCACCCACTTCGCCAAATTTATCAGCAAACGGCACCTGCCGGGTGACAAGCGCTTCATCCCCCTTGTCAGAGAGCTCTGTGAGGCGGTCGACAACGGGTCGTCCTGTCTCGACCTGAGGGCATCGGCCGATCTTGCCGAGGAGGAGTGGGGTGCCATCTTCGCCTGCGATGGCGAAGGAAGCGCGGTGGCATCTCCCGGCGCTTCGGCGCCGCTCATCCTCACCCCTGAAGGACGGCTCTACCTGCAGCGCTACTACCTGCACGAGCAAAGGATCTTCGAAGCCGTCGACGCCCGCGCAAAGGCTGGCGCCGACGCGGTTGGGGAAGCGGTCTTGGAACGCGTCCGTAAACTATTTGGAACCGTCGAAGGCAACGACCAGGCGGCCGCCGCCCTCAGCGCGCTCCAGCGCCGCTTCACCATCATTTCTGGCGGCCCTGGCACCGGGAAGACGACCACAGTTTTGAAGATCCTGCTGCTGTTGAAAGAGCAAGGTCACTTTGACGAGGCCACCGATTGCCTGCTGCTCGCACCCACCGGAAAGGCGGCTGACCGGTTACGACAATCGATCCTCGAAGGTTTGGTTCGACTGGATATTGACGAAACGGGATTCCCCACCGAAACCTCGACCATCCACCGCGCGCTGGGCTACCGGCACGACAGCATCGAATTTGCGCATGACGCTGCTAACCCCCTCAACGCCCGTGTTGTCGTCATCGATGAGACCTCGATGGTCGACCTCCCTCTCATGTCCCGCTTGATGGGCGCCCTTCGCCCGGACGCGCGCGCGATTCTGTTAGGGGACAAAAACCAGCTCACCTCAGTCCAGGTGGGCACTGTCCTTGCGGATCTCATGGAGGTTGCCGATTCGGCCGCGGACTCGCTCAAGGAATGTGCTGTCACCCTCCGCAAGAGCTACCGGACCCAAGGCCCGATCCACACCGCCTGCGAGTGCGTCCGCGCCGGAGACGCCGACAAGGCCTGGGACGAGGTGACCGGATCTGCCCCGGACGTCGAGGGGGCGATCATCCATCAGCTCCCGCCGGACAACTTGCGTGCGGCGATCGGGAAATTTGTGGCACGCCACTGGTTGCCCCCTCTCACGGACCCAAATTTTTCCCCGCGCGAAAAACTCGACGCGGTCGACCGCTTCCGGATTTTAAGCCCGACCCACAAGGGCCGCTTCGGGGTCGAGGCGATCAATCGTACGGTGGAACAATTTCTCGATGCGCATGGGATTTCCGTGACGGGAACCTGGTATCCCGGCCGCTCGGTGATCGTGCAGATGAACGACTACGGGCTGGGGATCTATAACGGTGACACCGGCCTGGCGTTAGATTCCGAGGATGGCGGTATCGATGTCTGTTTCAGCTCCCCCAAAGGCTACCGGAGCATCAAGCCCGTGCGCCTCCCCGAGGTCAAAA
>JAQCER010000484.1 GCA_027618625.1 Verrucomicrobiota bacterium | reverse complement strand
CGCGGAAAATGAGGCATGAACGCGTCGAGGAATGTCTCGCGGCGGTGAACTTGACCGAAAAGAGAACCGCCTGGTGCAAGGAATTGTCGCGCGGACAAACCCAACGGCTCGTCCTGGCAAAGACGCTGCTGCACCGGCCGCAGGTATTGATTCTCGATGAGCCAGCCAGCGGCCTCGATCCTCTGTCACGCAGGGAATTGCGGCTGACCCTGCAGGGGCTCGCGAAGGATGGCGCCACAATCATCGTCAGCTCGCATATCCTCAGTGAGCTGTCGGAGATGTGTTCGTCGCTTTGCGTCATGAATCAGGGACGTCTGCTCGCGTCGGGCTCGGCTGCCCACGTGCGCCAGCAGCTGGGGAACAACCAGCGAAAAGTAACAGCAACAATCCTGACAGAGATCGAAATGGCCGTAGAGTGGCTGCCAATGAGGACTGGAGTTGGAACCGTGAATCGAACAGGCGACGACCTCATCTTCGACTTCAATGGAAGCGATGAAGAACAGGCTGACATCTTGACGGGGCTGATCGAACTGGGCGCGCGGGTGAAGCGCTTCAACGAGGCGGCATCGTCCTTTGAGGACATTCTAGTCGAGGTGGCAGAAAGGAATCGTATGCAATGATCAATCCCATCTTCCGTCGCTACTGCCGTTCACGGTTGAGGCCTCGCGGTCTCGGCATCGGCCTATTGATCACAGTGATCCTTGCTGGCTTTCTGTTCTTCATGGCAAGGACGATCGGTCTCCACCGCCTTGAATTGATCTCCGCCGCCGACGCAGAGCGGCTTCCAATCTTTCCGCTCTTGATCCTCCAGGGGCTGATCCTGTTCTTCCTCGGCACTGGACAGGTGGCGGGCGGCATGACCGCAGAAGCGGATGAAGGCGTGCTCGACTATCAGAAGCTGGCGCCGATGTCGCCGTTGGCAAAAGTGTTAGGTTATCTGTTCGGCCTTCCGGTTCGTGAGTACGTCCTCGTATTCGCGACGTTTCCCTTTTCCGCCTGGGCTTTCTGGCGGGGAGAGGTTGGATGGGGAGTCGGGCTGCAGCTCTACGTCGTCTTCTTCAGCTCGGCCATTCTCTACCACCTCACTGGGTTGGTCGCCGGGTCAGTGGTCAAAAACCGCCGATGGGCATTTCTCAGTTCGATGGGTGTCGTCTTTCTCCTCTACACCGTCATTCCACAGATGGCGAACTTCGGGCTCGTCTATTTCAAGTACCTGACGATGTGGCCGGTCTACGAGGAGTTGCTCTCTCGCCTTACGCCTCATGACTTCGGGGCTGCAGTCAACGTGGTGCAAAATTTGATGCCGACAGCGCGGTTCTTTGATCTCAGTTTTCCCGAGTGGATTTTCACTGTCTTCTCTCAGGGAGTGCTCATTCTAACAGCGATCGTCATGCTCTGGCGGCGTTGGCGGAAGGCCGAGGCGCATCTTCTTGGAAAATTTTGGGCCGTCGGATTGTTCGCCTGGATTCAGGTGCTCTTACTGGGCAACGCGCTGCCACTCGTCGAGTCAGGGCAGGTCTTTCCATCCCTCGGATTTAATCGAAGATTTCAAATGCTCGGGAACTGGGAACCCGACGGCATGGAGGCCGTGGTGATGGTGGGAATCTACGGACTGGTGGCGCTCAGTATCCTCTGGGTTTTCACTTTGATGATCACGCCGACAGAGGACGGCCAGCTTCGTGGTTGGCGAAGGGCTCGCAAACTGGAACGCAATCGCCTTCCATTCGGGTCTGATTCCGCGACCGCTTTCTGGTCAGTTCTGATCATGTGCATTGCCGGGATCGTCGGCACCGGCATTTTCGCTACATCGATCGTCGAGTCCAAGTGGTTCCCTGGGCACAACGTTCCCGTTTCGGCATGGTTGGCCTATGCCATTATGTTCCTTACGGGAGGCCTCGGATTTCATGCATTGTTAGAGTCCAAAGGCGGTCGGGTCATCGGTCTCACCGTCCTGCTTTTGGGGATCGTTCCCATCATGGTCGGTGCCGTTGTTGCTTCAGTCAGCAACCGCTGGATCGGTGCCTCGTCATGGCTCATCGGCATGTCGCCAGCCAGCGCTCCCATTTACGCCAATGCAGCCGTGCTTTCCCTGGCGGATCTGACCCGGGAAGTAGCCAAGTCCTTGCCCAGTGCATTCTGGTTCTGGCAGAGTGTGTTTTGCGTCGGGACGGTCTGGCTCATTGCTGGGTTGAGCAGGTCACGGAAGAGGATCCGAGAACAAGTGGGCAAGTGACAGGCTCAGTTGCCCCTGTCCTTGAATTCGTTGCGTTAGATCGCGCGCCAATCAGGCATTTGCCATCGATTGCGATGCGTCTTTTCCCGGAATTTTGCCGAACGTCGCCGAACGCGCAGCCCCCCATGGGGTTTTTGAATCCAGGGTCACTTGGGGTTGCGGATCGTAGCCCAGCTGTTCCATTTCTGGAGCAAGCATGTCGGCGAATACTTGCTGCTGATCACGGGTGAGAGCCTTCCGGAACCTGTAAACGGACTTGCGATGCACCGAATTTTCCTTGCGCAATTTCATATCGCCGCCTCCGAGTCCCTTGAACTGATCGAACTCGAGGATATTATGCTGTGGCAGGCCCAGGTAGTCCAGAAGCCGAGCGGTCGTTTCCTCTGGATGGGTGGTCAAGTCTTCGTAGCGGACTAAGTGCCAGCTCTCCGGCGAATTGAAGTAGTGCCGGTAGACCCGCTGCCACCGCGTGAGGAGGCCCGTGGAGATCCCATTTACCTTGCGCCCCTTGCTGCAGAATGCGGATGCCCATTTGTATTCAATGCTGGATACGTAGCTGTCTCTCGGATCACGGGCAATCCAGACGAAGCGGTCAAAGCGTTTGCGGAAGGCGATCGACCGTCCGAGGAAAAACAAGTCCATCGGTTTCACGCAGACGTTGTCCATAGGAACGCCACATATCAGTGGCGGGAGCACCAGCAACGAATTCAAATCTGAATAAGATCTGATCGCTGGGTGCTGGTGCAGGATATGCTGGAGCAAGGTGCTTCCGCTCCGCATCGAATATCCAATGAGTATACGCATGTCAGAATTGGCCCCTCCAGTCGATGACCTTGATCCTAGGGGGTCATCGATCCAAATGCCAGAAGTTTCTGCCCCGAAACTTGTCGCCAGTCTTTGCGATGACGAACGTTGTCCTCCTGATATGCTCAAGATCAGAGTCTGGATTGTCTGGATTTACTCTGTTTTTGTAGATTTGAGCGTTATGAAGGTAGGAGAAAATCGTTGCGGGTGGCCTTACTGTTGACCTTGATGCTTGTGGGAGTCTCCTGCTGCTTGTCCCTGCTGCTCTCTCGGCCAGCATTCAGACATTGCCAGCGCGGATAGATTCGCTAGGCTCCGGGAAATGAACCCCATTGTCCAAATTTCACTCGACCTGACCACTATCGAAGAAGCGCTGGAGACAGCAGAACTGGCGATGCGCGCCGGTGTGGACTGGCTCGAGGCCGGAACGCCGCTCATTCTTGCCGAAGGGTTACACGGAGTGAGAAAACTGCGCCAGCGATTTCCAGACACTCCGATCGTGGCCGACTTGAAAACGATGGATGGCGGATACCTTGAAGCGGAAATGATGGCAAAAGCCGGTGCCACTCACGTCGTCGTAATGGAACGTGCACACCCGGAAACGATCAAGTGCGTGGTGCAGGCAGGGCGCGATTTTAATGTGGCGGTGATGGGCGACAACCTCGGCAGCGATTGCATGATCGATGGCGCAAGGCGGCTCGAAGATCTGGGCTGCGACTACATCGTCCACCACATCGGCTATGACGAACGCCGGGGCATCGCGGCGCGCGGTGAGCGCATGCCCAGCCCGCTCGATCAGTTGCGGGAAGTCGTCGCCGCCGTCAGCATTCCAGTGCAGGCTGTGGGTGGTCTCACCATTGAACAAGCGGTAAAGTGCCCGGAATACGGTG
Organism: Verrucomicrobiota bacterium; assembly: GCA_027618625.1. Classification (GTDB taxonomy): domain Bacteria; phylum Verrucomicrobiota; class Verrucomicrobiia; order Verrucomicrobiales; family DEV007; genus JAGROY01. The sequence continues at coordinate 199 of JAQCER010000484.1, read as the reverse complement.
CGCCACTCGTAGTGCTCGGCGCGCCCCTCACCATCGATGCCGATTCTTTCCGCACGGCGGATGGGAACCTTGAGGAATCCCTGCGCCGCATCTGTGAAGCCGTCCACGCCTACCGTGACTGATTCCACCGTTTCCATTGATCTCCAGGACGGCACCGTGTCTGCGTTGAATGAGTTTGCAACAGTTCTGGGCGATGCTA
>JAQCER010000483.1 GCA_027618625.1 Verrucomicrobiota bacterium | reverse complement strand
CCTGAGAGTTGTTATGACCGACGTTAGAAAAACTACGCCAACGGGATTCCAGCCAAGTCGGCGAAAGTTTGTTTCCTCGGCTGCATCGGCAGCGTTTGGATTCACGCTGGTTCCGAGGCACGTGTTGGGTGGCCCAAGATTCATTGCCCCCAGCGAGCAGCTTCAGGTCGCAGCGATCGGTGCTGGCGGAATGGGCGGCGGAGACATTGCCACGTTCACAAAACTCGGAGCCAACTTTGTTGCCATCTGCGATGTCGATGATGAGCGAGCGGCTGGCACATTCAACGCTCATCCAAAAGCGCGGCGATACAAAGACTTTCGCGAAATGCTCGACAAAGAGGAAAACAACATCGATGCCGTGACTGTCGGAACACCGGACCATATTCATGCGGTCGCCTCGATTGCGGCGATCAAAGCCGGCAAGCACGTTTACTGCCAAAAGCCGCTCACTCATACGCTCTTTGAATGTCGAGAACTGACCAAAGCGGCAATGGCCGCGAAGGTCATGACATCGATGGGTAATCAGGGACACGCTACCGAAGGCGCGCGGTTGACCAATGAATGGATTCAGGCCGGTGTGATCGGCGAAATCCGCGAAGTTCATGTCTGGTCTGACCGAGCAGGAAAGCTCTGGAAGCAAGGCATCGGTCGTCCCGCAGAGAATCCGCCAGTTCCCAAAACGCTCGACTGGAACCTGTGGCTCGGCCCGATTCAGGAACGTCCCTACAATCCTGCCTACGCACCCGTCGGCTGGCGCGGCTGGTGGGATTTCGGCACCGGTGCACTGGGCGACATGGGCTGTCACATCATCGATCACCCCGTTTGGGCGCTCAAACTCGGCGCGCCGACGTCGGTGGAATCCAGCGTGACGCACGACGGAACTCTGAACGAGAAGAACGAAATCAACACAGAGACGTTTCCCAAAGCGGCGATCATCACATACCAGTTCCCGGCGCGCGACGGAGGCAAGCTGCCACCCGTCACAATGACATGGTACGACGGTGGCCTGATGCCGCCAACGCCCAGCGAGATGTCTGCCGACCAGCGACTGCCCGACAACGGCGTTTTATACGTTGGCAGCAAAGGCAAAATGTATCACAGCTCGCACGGCGGAATGCCGCAACTTCTGCCCGGAGAACTTCTGGAACACGCGAAGACGATTGCCCCGACGATGGAACGATCTCCCGGTCACTATGAAGAATGGTATCAAGCCTGCAAGACCGGCAAACTTCCGACCGCGAGTTTTGACTATTCCGTCCCGATGACGGAAACTGTGCTTCTGGGAGTTCTTGCTCTGCGAACTCCCGGACGGCGTTTGATCTGGAATGAAGCTGATCTGAAAGTGACGAATCTTCCCGACGTGAATCAGTATGTTCACACGGAATATCGAAAGGGGTGGTCGCTATGAACTGCCGAATCTTATCGGTACGTTGTTCCCTCGCCGTGTCGTTGCTGCTACTCGGGCAGGGCTCCACCGCACACGCCGCGGACAACAAACTGACACCCTCCGAAAAAGCCGCGGGCTGGACTCTGCTGTTCGACGGCAAGACCACCGACGGTTGGCTCGATTCCAAAGAACAGCCTGTCGCCGCAACGCACGTGAACGACGGCACGCTGAATCCACATCCCTGCAACTACATGTTGATTCACAAAGAAGTCTACGACAACTTCAAGCTGTCACTGGACTTCAAGGTCAGCCCAAAGTGCAACAGCGGAGTCTTCATCCGTACGTTTCCCTTGAAGCCGCGAGAAGGCAAGGACGTGGGCTTCAACGGCATTGAAGTCGCCATTGATGATACCACGACGGCAGGTTTCCACGACACGGGTGCCCTTTACGACCTTGTGCAACCATCGAAGAACGCGATGAACCCGCAAGGCGAATGGAACCATATGCAGATCACCTGCGACAAGAGCCTGATCATCATTGAAGTCAACGGCATTGAAGTGACTCGCACGGATCTGGAACAATGGACAATGGTTAACAAACGCCCAGATGGAACCGATCACAAATTTGACGTGATCTACAAAGATCATCCCCGAAAAGGCTACATCGGCCTTCAGGATCACGGCAGCGATGTCTGGTACAGGAATATCAAACTGCTGCGGCTGAAGAATCTCGAGTGAACCTGAATCGACCCGGCTGGTGATTCGATGACAGCCTTCTCCTAGCGGGTACATTCGAAGTTCCCGCGAACGCACCGGATGATCCGAGGAACGCGATTAGTGCGACAATATAACGAGCAATCTTCATGACGGCATACTGGACTCTATTTACTCTTAGACCTGACCCTCCTGGATCGGTGAAAATTCCTCGTGGGGATGGTTTTTCCTCCACTTCGTGACAAGCCCCTCGCTTGGGCTGAGAATCCACGCGGCAGCGAAGATGAGCCCGGAGGCGAGGGTGATCATCCCGGACGTGGTGGTGCTCTCGAATCCAAGCCATCCCGGAACCACAAGGGCCCCGAGATGTCCCATGATCGAAGCGAGAACGGCGGCGGCCGTAGCAATGAGCAGCATCTTGAACAGATCGTTGGTCAAGAGCAAGGCCGTCGCAGGAGGGACAATCAGCATCGCGATGACGATGATACTGCCGACCGATTCAAAGGCGGCAACGGTCGTCACCGCCACCATGGTCATGAGCAAATAATGCAGGAACTGGGAGGAATAGCCCAGGGTGTCAGCCAGATCAGGATCGAAGGAGCTCAGTTTCAGTTCCTTGTAGAGCAGTGAGACAAGGAGGACATTTGCGACCAGAATAACTCCATTCACAATCGCGGCCCGGGGAACTTGAAAGCCTGCCAGCGAAAGCGTGTCGAGAGGAGTCAATTCGATCGCTCCGTAGAGAACACATCCAGGGTCGAGGTCGACATGATCTGCGGCACGTCCGATGAGAAGAAGACCGATCGCGAATAGGGTCGTGAAGACAATACCCATCGCGGCTCCCCGGTCGACGTTTCCAAATTTGCTGATCCACTGGGTGAAGAGGGCGGTGAGCACTCCGGCGATGGCCGCACCGATGAACATGGAGACACTGGTCCGGGTTCCGGTGACGAGGAAGGCGATGGCAAGCCCGGGAAGGACGGCATGGCTGATCGCGTCCCCCATCATGCTCATTTTCCGCAAGACGAGGAAACAGCCCGGCAGGGCGCAAGCGGCGGCGCAGAGGGAGCCGATCACAACGATCCAGGTGTCAAAGCCGGTCCAGTTCATGGGGCGTTGGCGGCAGCGAGGGCATGGGGACTTGGCGGAACGGGAAGGGCAAGATCGTTGCTGCTGAGGTAGTCCTCCAGTTCCCGGACCAACTTGGCTCCCAGAATGTGTTCGACCATGTCGGCGTCCCGGTCAACATGACTCGGAGCGATGTCGGCATACTGGATCAGATAGGTTTCCCAGAGCCGGTGGTTCCGGGTCGCACGGGAGGCCTCGCCAAACCCGGATTCGGAAAGTCGGATCATTCCTGAAGTAGCCGGTTCGATATGATCTTCGCGCCTGGCGATTCTGAGGATCCGGCGAAGTTGCAAGGGCGTCCACGACCGCTTTGAAAGTAGGGCGGCGAGAGGGAAGGGCACATTGACGACCGCCTTGTCGCCGGCCTGAACTTCGAGGATTTCATAGGCGGCTCGCAGAAGGTGCTGCCGGTCAACCTTTCGGCGAAGATGCGAATGGCGGAGCATCCGCGGAATCACCCCGCGTACCGGTGCGAATAGCATGCTGATGAGAAAGAGAATCGCAGCCACGATGACAATAACCGCTCCGGCTGGGAGTTGCGGGGTGAGCGCGCTTAGTGAAGCCCCGATCCATCCGCTGACGCCTCCGATGAAGGCGGAAATCAGGAGCATGGGCATCAGATCCTGAGTCCAGAATCGTGCGGCTGTAGGTGGCGTGATGAGAAAGGCGATCACAAGAATCAGGCCGACCGATTGCAACCCGATGACGGTGACTGCGGTGACGAGGGAGAGCAGGAGGACATCAAGGAACAAGGTTGGCCATCCCTGGGAAGCGGCGAATCCGTCATCGAAACAGAGGAGGAGAAATTCCTTGAGGAAGAAAATGCTGACAAGCGAGGTGAGGGCCGCGACAATCGCGATGATCACAAAATCAGTTTGCACCATCGATGCGGTCTTGCCGTAGA
>JAQCER010000482.1 GCA_027618625.1 Verrucomicrobiota bacterium | reverse complement strand
CCTGCTGAGCTTGATCGCAGCGGGTGAGACGATCTTCTTTCTTCCCTTCGTATTGGCCAGGGTGTTCAGGCCGACGCTTCTCGATGTCTTTGATCTCACCAATCTCGAGTTGGGGATGGCTTTTTCGCTTTATGGGATTGTGGCCATGATTGTGTATTTGCCCGGGGGCACTATTGCAGACATTTTCAGTCCGCGTAAACTCATCGCCACGGCGCTGATCACGACCGCATCGGGAGGCCTTGTTCTGGCGACTATCCCATCTCTCTCCTCGTTGAAACTGCTCTATGCCTATTGGGGATTTACCACGATTGCGCTGTTCTGGGCGGCGTTGATGCGAGCAACTCGCGAGTGGGGGGGGGAGTTGAAACAAGGCGCTGCCTTTGGACTTTTAGATGGAGGGAGGGGTTTGCTTACAGCCGTGACCGGCTCCGTGATGGTGGCACTATACGCGGCGATTATTCCTGAAGATGTTGGGAGTGCTACGCTTGAACAGCGAACAGCAGCCATCCGCCAAGTCATTTTCTGGTTTGCTGGCATGACCTGCGCCTCGGCGGTTCTGGTTTGGTTTGCCTTGCCAAAGCGCAAGAGAGGAGGGCAACCGAGTTTTTCAAGCTTTCATTTCCGAGGAGTGCTGCATGTTTTTAAAATGCCGACGGTATGGCTGCAGTCTCTGATTATTATATGCGCCTATGTAGGATTTAAAGCCACGGATGACTTTTCCTTGTATGCCAGCGAGGTTCTGGGTTTGGACGAGGTCGAAGCCGCCAAGGTTGGCACGGTATCCTTGTGGACGCGGCCTGTTGCCGCAATCGCTGCCGGCTACCTTGCCGACCGGACGAGCGCGGGATTGATGACGATCGTGAGTTTTGCGCTCCTTGCATCCGGAAGCCTCGTGCTCGGCATCGGCACCATTCAATCCGAGATGCTGGGAATCTATCTCCTGACGATCATCTGTGCGAGCCTTGGGATATTCGCGTTGCGCGGCCTCTACTTTGCTATCATGAAGGAAGGGAATGTGCCTGTGGCGTTTACCGGAAGCGCGGTCGGTCTTGTATCCGTGGTAGGCTATACTCCAGATATCTTTATGGGTCCTGTCATGGGATATTTGCTGGATAGCTCTCCCGGGCCGTTGGGCCATCAACATGTATTTCTAATGGTCTTTGGATTCGCAATCATTGGTTTGGGGGCGAGCATGCTTTTTAGCCATATCACCCGCAAAATCAGAATGCATAACAAGGCGGTCGACTCAACGGATGCCCGCGTCACGCCTCCTGCTTCCTCGCTACGCTCGGGGCAGGAGTCGCGCCACGGGCATCCGTGAGTCACCTTGGGCGTTCGGCCGCATCGTGAAAACATCAATCTCCAAGAATTCAAGGGATCGGTTTCCCCGTGTCTTGCAGTGGCTGTGCTGGCTTCCCCTGGCATCTCTGCTCGGGATCGAGCTGTACATCCGCAACTTCGATGGTTGGGGGGCATGGGCTTCAGCCCCGCTGTTGCTGGTTCCAGCGATAGTCAGCCTCCCCATCGTGATCCTCGGCTTTTCCGAGTGTGTTGCAGCAATGCGCGCAAGGACGCCACTTTTTGCAACGGTCTTCTTTACACTGGCTTCAGCTGTACCCCTTGTCTGGCTTGGCGTCCGGCGTTTCTTCACGTAGGAGCTGAAGCGAGGCACGGCCTAACAACCGGTTGCAGCGGACGGTCCGCTGCGCGGTCCGCCGCTGAACCGGGGCGTTACGGCGGTCCCTAGCTCGCACATGTCGAACCGTTCTTGTGCACCATCCGGCCGCAACTTTGGGCCGATAGTCGGTGTTTCCACCTGCCCGAGGTGAAGCCCACCTCGGCAAGTTCACCCAGAACGGAGAGGCGGCCAACTGCGTTCGGTCACATCGACCGAACGCACTTAACGAATGACCAATGACACGCCCATCTGTGCCATTTCGGGACTAACCGATCAGGAGCGGTTGTGCTCAATTGGAGGCCGCAGTCCGCCGCCAGCTGAACCTACCGCGGCTTCGTGCCCACGCGCCCGCCCGCTTCGGCCAGAAACACGTCCAGCGTCTACTCGAAGCTGTATCCGGCATGCGACAGGTCTGATCGCAGTTGCGACCTGTTCTGACCGGCCACCCTCTAATTCCCCGTCTGCCACCAGGGATTCATGGGGCTTCGACGTTGAGAACCCGCCAGCGATTCTGTGCCGGGACGTGCTACATCCCGTCGAGAGAATTGGCAGAAGTGCCACGAGCACAAGAGCGTGCCTCGACTCCAGATCAAGCGGAACATACTCCGCCAAAGGTTTGAGCACGCAGCGGGCTGCGTTGTTAATCCGTCCATATGCCGACATTCCATGCCTCCCTATGGCCGGTTCGAATCGTCAGCACGGTTCCCGAAAGACCTATCGGCACGTGAGAACCGGAACAGGTCGGATTTTCCGATGATTGCGTGAAATCGGCCCGATCGATCAACCTGATGGCGGCACGACCCTAAGAATCCTTAAAGTTTACCGGTCTCTGTCTCGCTTGGTATCTGTCGTTTATCTTAAGCAGGCTTGCTCCCCGACTCATCCAGTCGCCTCAATATCTGCGTTACGCGATCCCACGTAATGGGCCAGTTCGCCCCGAGTTCAAACTTCACCAGAATCGAGTAGAGCCTGGTAGTAGTGGGCTAATCGCATGCGATCGCGTTTCGGTTTTGTCGACTCCGATCCCGACCGAATTTGGTCCGAAATGGAGTTCCACTTGAACATCTCAGTTTGCGGCAATCGACGTAACCTTGGTACGAAAGGCACCTGGCTCAACGAGCCCGTGGTCCGGTTGGAAGCCGATTCGGGGAGCTTTCCGAACCTCCAGTTCAAAGTTACCGACTGACTCTTGCTGTCGAGTTAACGCGCGTCCGCAATATCATCCTCGTGCAGGAGTACGATGCAATCGATGTCGGGAAGAAATCGTGCTAACTGCTGGCGGGTGAAACACACTGCCCGCTGGTCATGTGTGCCTTCCGTGACGCTCCTACACCATCTCGCGGATTCGAGGATTCAGCGTCGGCGCCGGCACGCAGCGCCGTCCGCTGCAATCGGTTAGGCGGCACTTTGCTCCCCGGCCACCCGGCAGTAACAGTAGATGAACTTCTGCCTGGTTCCGGAAGGCGTGCGGTGTTCCTCGCGCTCCTGCTTCAGCAACGAGAATGCAGGGCCGAACTGCCCGTGCAGTTCAGTTGGCGAGTAGCGCATCACCGGCAGACCACTGCACTGGGTTGGACCGTCTTCCGCAAACGTGGCTACGATGACGTGACCTTGAGGCTTTACGGAACGTAGCACCTGGCGCACGTATGCCTGCCGATCGGCCTCGTCGATGAGGAAGTGGAAGACGGCGCGGTCATGCCAGATGTCGTACGCATGCTCGGGAAGGCGCACTTTGACAATGTCACCCTCGAGCCAATGCACTGAGCGCGCACGCTCACCCAGTCGGGCCTTGGCAGTGTCGAGGGCTGCTGCCGAGAGGTCCAGAACTGTGACGCTTTCGTGGCCTTCATCCAGCAAGTCATCGACCAGTGTAGCAGCCCCACCTCCGACGTCGATTATCGAGCCGGTGTGTGGAACGCCGGTCTGCTGAATGAGGCGGAGGGACTGCTCGGCGTGTTCCTGATACCAGCTGACGCCAGTTGCAGGCTTCGTCGTGTAGACGCGCTCCCAATGTTGTTTGGATTGCATTGCGGCTCCCGTCAGGTGCTGCCTTGAGTCTACGCGCCAAATGCCACCACTGTGGCTCTGTGCCGCCGAACGCCCCCGTTCAGCGGCGGACCGTCCGCTGCAACCGGTGTACGCCCGTCATGGGCGTGATTGTAATGGGGTGCAAGTCCCCTGTACGAGACTGGGAAACTTAAGGAGGTCAGCATACCAAATGAGCGCTCCGATTGTCAAAGTACTAGACGAGGGCAACTGCGGAAGGGCGACCGACCGTGGGGAGGAAGCCTGCGAATGCGTGCGTAAGTACCGGCCTGTTTTCGCCGCCGGTCGCATTCACGTCAAAGCTGCGAGGTTACGAACAGAAACGTCATATAAGGCCGGGTCGGCGAGGCGAGTGAGCACAACATCACAAAGCCCTTCCCAGACAACTGACCAGGTAAATGGCGAGCTTGCGCAG
>JAQCER010000481.1 GCA_027618625.1 Verrucomicrobiota bacterium | reverse complement strand
CAAAGGTCGACTACACGATGCACATGTACGCCGGGGCAAATCACGGGTTCCACAACGACTCGACCGCACGCTACGACGAGAAAAACGCAAACCTCGCATGGGAGCGAACCATTGCATTCTTTCAGAAACACCTCGTTTGATTTTGCTGAGCATTGTGAGAATGTGATTCGATAAGCGTGAACAGTCCCGCAATGGTCCAATGGTATCGCCTAGCATTCCGCGTTGTTTGAATTTGAAGTCTGCGATGAGCGTGGACGCTCCAACGGCCATTCCGCGCGCGAGTGGCCGTGATCGCGATTGATGTCTTCGTGAATGTTACTGCTTCCTGAGGCGCAAGTAGGCATCTCTCGCCGCTTGCAGGAAAGCGGTGAGATTCACGTCAACACTCGTCTGAGCGCCACCGGAGTCGATGCTGTCTTGCACTTCGTTCCAATCCTGGAGGTCAGTTGAAAATTCAAGTGAGTAGGAGGCACCAGGTGCCGAGTTCCACTTGATCGAAGCAGTCTTGGTTGATGCATCGAAAGTGAACTCACTGATCGCGAATCCAGTAGTTGCTCGGGCAGACTCAAGGATGCTGACGCCAGCCAGCCCATTGGCAGCATGGGTGGCGATCTCCTCGGCCGTCAGCGCGCGTTCCCATAACGCAAAGTCGTCGATGATGCCGGTAAAAGGTTCGCCGCCATTGGTGCTGCCGATGAACGCGGGAGCAGCGCCGCCACTGGTGATTTGCGCTCCTTCACCGAGGTTGACAGACCAGGCCTTGATTCCATCGATCCAAATGGCCTTTTCGCCGGTGGCGGTGTCATAGGTGGCTGCGATGTGGTGCGTCTTGCCGTCGGCAATGTCCTCGACGTTGAGGCCGGCGTCGTTCGTTCCGTCCAGCGGCATGTCGAGTTCGCCATAGCTGCCATCCACATTGAGCCCAAAGGAGAGCACGGGAACTCCGTCGTCTACGGGAGGGTTCGCGCCGCCGTTGAAGCCGTCTGCCTGGTAACTGAGCAGAATGCGGTTGCCGCCATCTTCCTTGCGGAAGAACTCGTCATAGTCACCGCTGCCGCCGCTCCACTCGGACTGAAACAACATTTCCACGGTGATTCCGGTAGATGTCTCGAACCCATTGGCACCGAGGTTGATACCGATGCCTCCAGAATTATCAAAGGACGCGGCGCCCAACCCAACCAACCCGGGAACCCGCATCGTTGCTCCCTGAAAGATCCCCTCGATATCACCGACTCGGTCATAGGCGAAATTGAGTGTACGACCTTCCACTTCACCTGCCGCTTCATCCAGATCAATATAATGAAGAAGTCCGCTGGGCACATCAACGAGGTTCCCTGGATCCGGATGCGGCTGGTTCACGACAACGATTCCGCGATCGACGCGATCAAAGTGTGCCTTCACTCGCGCGGCCGGCAGAGCGTAGTCATAGAGCGCCACTTCGTCGATCTGGCCATTCCAGCCGCCTGCACGATTGTCGCGCCCAATGAAGATCGGATTCTCATCGTTGATCGCCTCGCCTGAAGTGGGAAAGGTGCCCGCACTCACGACGACATCGGCCACCTCGCCATCGATATAGAGAACCATCTCGCCTGAAGCCTCGTCCCATGTCGAAACCACATGGTGCAGCTGCTCATCGGCGATCGTGAGGAGGGAATCTAATGAACCAAAGCCATTCGTTGTCTGCACATGCGGTCGAACATTGCCTCCGGGGGTAAGGTATACCATCAGCATGAAGTTGAGACCGCCATCGCCATCGCCAACTAGATTCGCGAACGATCCTGTTGCCCCATCGATTTTCGTCCAGAACTCAACCGAGAATCCGGTGTCCACTTTGTCAAAGCCATCGACGAAGATGCGGTCGCCATTGAGCGAGACCGATGTGTCGGTATCAGGTGGCACCAACGATGCTTGTCCGAACTCAAGCGTGCCGTCTTCGCTGGCGCCATCGTGCCCATTTCCGGACGAGTCAACCGCGGCGCTCGGGCCGCTATCACCCAGGCGCCAGTAGGCGATGGGATTGTCGAGCGCGATCTCGGCGGCGTAACTGTCCGCCACGCCACCGCCTTGAAAATAGTTCCGATCAAGAGCGACCGCAGCGGCATGATCTGCGATTTCCTCCGCACTCAGGGCGCGCGTCCAGAACGCGAATTCATCGATCGTTCCGGTGAATGGTTCTCCGCCGCCATTGGTATTTCCGATGTAGGCCGGTGCACCGCCACCGCTGACGACCAGCGTTCCGGCCGGTAGAGCCACGCTCCATGCCTTGACGCCATCGACCCAGATCGATTTCTCTCCGGTGACGCTGTCGTAATTCGCGACCACATGGTGCGGCGCACCGTCGGTCAGACTCTCTAACGTTACTCCCTCCACCGTTCCATCCAGCGGAAGATCAAGCTCGCCATAGCCACCCACATTGAGCCCGAAAGAGAGCACCGGAATGTTCGCCGCGACGGGTGGATTCGCGCCGCCACTGAACGGATCGTTTTGAAAACTGAAGAGGATGCGGTTGCCACCGTCTTCTTTCCGGAAGATCTCGTCGTAGTCGCCGCCAGCACCGCTCCAGTTGGCAACAATCACCGCTTCGATGGCGATGCCTGTGGTGGTTTCGAAACCTTCCGTTCCCACATTCACGCCCGCTCCACCGGTATTGTCAAACGTGGCAGCGCCAGTGCCGATCAAGCCGCGCGCCCTGCCCGCATTCCCTTCGAAGCTGCCATCTGCTGAACCGGCGCGGTCGTAGGCGAAATCTAGAGTGAATCCATCCTTCTTTCCCGCGGCTTCGTTGAAATCAATGTAGTGGGCCAATCCATCCGGCAAGTCGTCCAGGTCACCAGGATCGATAAGTGGTTCATCGGATGGTGGAGGCGGAAAATCGATCGTGGCAGCGTGCGCAGCAACACGCTCGGCAGACAGAGTCCTGTTGTAGATGGCCACTTCATCGAGGACGAAAGTGTGCCCCCCCCCCCTTCTCGGCCATCGCGTCCCAGGAAGATCGGGTTCCCCGTGTTCACGGGCTCACCCAGGAACGGCACTGCCCCGGCTACAGCGTTCACTTCGGCGACCTCGCCGTCAATGTAGAGCGCATGCACGCCCGACGAATTGTCCCACGTCGAAACGATATGGTGAAGCCGCCCATCTGCGATGTTCTGCACAGAGTCCACCGCGAACACACCAGCGTCCGTTTGAATGTGCGGTCGCACTTGTCCAGCGGGAGTCAGATAAACCATGAGGTTGAAGCTGCCGCCACTTTCTCCGTCTCCCACAAGATTGGTAAATCCACGGGGGCGCGTGTCCGATTTCATAACAAACTCGACCGTGAACCCGGTTTCAAATTTCTCGAAAGGTTCCGTCACCAGTCGGTCGCCCATGAGTTCCAGCGCCGTATCGCTGTCCGGTGGAATCAGCGAGTCCGCTCCAAATGAAAACAGATCGATGTCCGGCGCTGCGGTGTGTCCGTTGCCGCTGGCATCCATAGCACTGGGCCCTTCGCCTCCCAGTCGCCAATAGGCTACTGGTTCATCTGCCAGCACCTCATCGGGGAAGCTTGCGCGCCGCGCGGCGCCCGCTGCGTAGTGAGCCAGCACTTGGGCGGAAGTGAGCGGCTTGTCGTACAGGGCGACTTCGTCGATGTAGAAATGACTCGGGAGGTTCTCCCGATTGTCTCGGCCGATGAAGATCATGTTGTCGCCGGTGCCGCCGGGGGCGGGAACATTGCCGCTCACATTGCCTTCAAGAACCACGACGCCGTTGATAAAGATCTTACCGTTGTTGTTGTTGGGATCCTGAGCGTCCCACGTTGTGACAACATGATACACCTGATTCAAGGCGAGCACATTTGGCTTGGCCGTGCTCAGCGCGACTGGCGCGTTGCCAGTGCCGAAATGCGGCCGGATGGCGCCATTTTCGCCCTGCCCAGGGCCTAGCAGGTAATTCATCATAAAGAAGTCGCCGGCGGATTCACCATCGCTGACCAGGCTATCGCAACACGCCCCTGGATACTGTGTCACGCGCACCCAGTATTCAGCGGAGAAACCTGTGGCTCCAACTTTCTCAAAGCCCGGCACGACAATGCGATCGAGACCGGCAAGGCTGATGGACTTGCCGTCGGGCTCGGCGGAGAGAAGACTTCCGCGCCCAAAGG
>JAQCER010000480.1 GCA_027618625.1 Verrucomicrobiota bacterium | reverse complement strand
TGATGGGAGTAATTAATATGGCGCATGGCGAGATGATTGCCATCGGCGGCTACTCTGCCTACATGATGGAGAAATGGACGACGGCCATGTATGGCGACAGTGCCTTGCAGTGGTATTTTCTCCTGGCGATTCCCTTTTCATTCCTGATGGCCGCACTTGCGGGATTGATTCTGGAAAGAAGCGTCATCCGCCTGCTCTACCGTCGCCCACTGGAGTCGCTTCTCGCCACCTGGGGAGTGTCGCTGATTCTTGAGCAGGTCTTCCGTCTCTATTTTGGTGCCGCCAACGTTCAGGTGAATTCTCCGGACTGGCTGCAGGGCAGCCTCGTCATCAGTGATGTCTCGCTCGGCTACAATCGCATGTTTGTGATTGGGTTCGCCGTCCTCATCGTGCTGGGAACGGTTTTGTTAATGGCAAAGACGCCACTGGGACTTTGCATTCGCGCGGTCATGCAGAACCGCGACATGGCGGCCTGTGTGGGAATCCAGACTTCGAAGATCCGCATGATGACGTTCGCTTTCGGTTCAGGATTGGCAGGCCTCGCCGGGTGTTTCCTTTCACAAATAGGAAACGTAGGCCCGACGATGGGGCAAAATTACATCGTCGACAGCTTCATGGTCGTGGTGGCAGGCGGCGTGGGAAATCTCTTCGGCACTGTCTTTGCCTCCCTCGGTATCGGGATGACGGACCAAATGCTCCAGCCCGTGCTCGGGCCAGTGATGGGCAAAGTTTGCGTGCTCATCGCAATCATTATTTTCCTGCAGTGGCGGCCAGGCGGGCTGTTCGCGGCCAAGTCACGCAGCCTCGATTGATAGGAATACGCTATGAATCGAAGCCAAATTCTACCTCCCAGGCGCGAACTCATCGCGATCGTAGTATTCGCGATCCTCACTGTGCTGATCATGCCATGGATGCACTCGACCGGCGCCATCGCCGGGCACAAGCTCGAACTCTACGGCAAGTATCTGTGCTATGCATCGCTGGCCGTCAGCCTCAACTTACTCTGGGGCTACACCGGATTGCTCTGCCTGGGGCAGTGCCTGTTCTTTGCGCTCGGCGGATACGCATTCGGGATGCACCTGATGCTGAAAATCGGCATCGACCCAGTTTACAAGAGCCCACTGCCGGACTTCATGGACTTCCAGGGATACAACAAGCTGCCGCTGCACTGGGTGCCGTTCGACAGCTTTCCCTTTGCCGCCGCCGCTGCGATCTGTGTGCCTGCGCTTGTGGCATTGATCTTCGGTTTCCTTGTCTTCCGCTCGCGCATCACTGGCGTGTACTTTGCCATCATCACTCAGGCACTGACATATGCCGCGTGGATTCTCTTTCTGCGCAATGAATTCACGTTCGGAGGAAATAACGGGTTCACCAAGTTTAATACCATTCTGGGTGCGCCAGTAAATGCCCCAGGGACCGAGCGCACTTTGTTCATCCTCTCGGCGCTCCTGCTTGTCGGGGTCGTTCTGTTATGCACCGTCCTCACACGCACACGATTCGGAAAAGTGCAGAAGGCGATTCGTGACAGTGAAAACCGCGTGCGCTTCTCAGGTTACTGCACGGAGAATTTCAAATTGTTCATCTTCACGCTTTCTGCAGCGATCGCCGGTATCGCAGGCGCCTTGTATGTGCCGCAGGCAGGGATCATCAATCCGGATGTCATGAAGCCAGTGGAGTCGCTGGAAGTCGTCGTATGGGTCGCCGTAGGCGGACGCGCTACCGTCTGGGGCCCTGTCATCGGCGCGCTCGCAGTGAACATGCTGAAGAGTTGGGCGACGGTCGCCTTTCCCGACTACTGGCTGATCATTCTCGGCGGGGTATTCTTGCTCGTCGTCCTCTTCCTTCCCGGAGGGCTTACCAGTCTTGTCGCAAAGCTGATCGAACTGAAGAAATCCCGCTTCCCAACAGCTGGTTCACCCCCGTCTGTCAATCCAGCTGAACCCGAAACAGCAGCTGCATCATGAGCGATAGCGTTACTCCGAAGAAAGTGAAGCAGCCGCAGTTCATCCTGATGGTCGAAGATGTGAACAAGACGTTCGACGGATTCAAGGCGATCTCCAACTTGAACTTCTACATGGACAAGGGTGAGCTGAGAACCATCATCGGCCCCAACGGCGCAGGGAAGTCGACCTTTCTCGATCTCATCACCGGAAGAACCCGGCCAGACAGTGGTCACATCCTGTATGGGGAGGAGGATCACGATCTGACCAAACTGCGCGAGTATGCGATCAATCGACTGGGCGTGGCACGCAAGTTCCAGACGCCATCGGTCTATGACGATCACACTGTCTTTGACAATCTCCTGCTCTCGCTGCCGGAATCTCGCGGTGTGTTTTCCTCGATCGTCTTCCGCCTCAACTCTGAGGCCTCTGATCGGATCGACGACATTCTCAAAACCATTCGCCTGGCAGACAGCCAGAAGACGATGGCTGGCAATCTCTCTCACGGACAAAAGCAATGGCTGGAGATCGGTATGCTGCTCGCGCAACGACCGAAGTTACTGTTAGTCGATGAACCCGCTGCCGGCATGAGCGACGAGGAAACCGAGCGAACCGGCGAATTGCTGCTGAGTCTGGAAGGCAAGCACAGCATTATCGTCATTGAGCACGACATGGAATTCGTGCGACAGATCGCCAGGAAAGTCACCGTGCTCCACCAGGGCAGCGTGTTGAAAGAAGGCACCATGGATCAAGTGCAGAGCGATCCCACCGTGGCTGAGGTATACCTCGGACGAAACCACACCACCACTGCTGCCTGACATGAGCAAACCGCGACTCCAGATCAAAGATCTCCAGGTTGCCTATGGCCAGTCGACCATCCTCAAGGGGATCAATCTGAGCGTGCCAGAGAACGAGCTCGTCTGCCTCATGGGGCGCAACGGGGTTGGCAAGACCACCACTCTGAAGACCATCCTCGGCCTGCTCAACCAGACCGATGGCAGCATCGACATGGACGGCACATGCATCGATCCACTCGCCACCGCCGAGCGCGTGCGTGGCGGCATCGCCTACGTTCCACAAGGGCGCGACATTTTTCCAAATCTCACCGTCTGGGAGAACCTGCAAGTAAGCATCGTCGTCAAAGGTAAAGCCGCACGCCAGCACCTCGATCGCGTTTTCGATTTGTTCCCGGTGCTCAAAGAGATGCTCAAGCGCAAAGGCGGAGTCCTCAGTGGTGGCCAGCAGCAACAACTCGCCATCGGACGCGCACTCCTGCTCGACCCCAAGCTCCTCATCCTCGACGAACCCACCGAAGGAATCCAGCCTTCCATCATTGATCAAATCGAAGACACCCTCCTCGCCCTCAAAGCCGAGAAACGCATGAGCATCCTGCTCGTCGAACAATACGTCGACTTCGCAAAATCCGTCGGCGATTACTTCTGCATTATGGAAAAAGGCAGTACCGTTAAGACGGGGACGATAGGAGAATTGGATGAAGGCACCGTTGCGGAGTATCTGACAGTGTAGGGTTTCAGTTCAGATCAGGGTTTTGCGTTAAAGCTGGGATGCGGTTCCAAATTCGCAGATCGCTAGGATTTCTCGCATCCGAAAATCCCCAAACCCATCTCCGATCGCTCTAAACTCCCTGGATTGATGTCCAGCGAGGCACCGGCGGCAACAAGGTCTTTGCTTGGCATGCAGACATGTTACCTAATTCCATGAATGCAAGAAGGTTTCATCGTAGTCGCATGTTTCCATTCGATGTTCCGGCCACGGCCGCGCTCGGATTGCACTTCAAAATTGGATCTCTGTCGACTTCACTGTCGGGCAATTCCCCCCTCCTGCCTGAATGATGAACATCCAGTCGCTCGCGTCTGTTTTTCTTGTAACGCTCATCTCGTCAGCGTCAGCTGGTGACTCGGCACAGTTTGGCCAGGCCTGGACGCGCAATATGGTTTCATCCGAAACCGGTCTCTGTTCCACCTTTGATCCTGAATCGGGCCACAACGTTCGCTGGTCAGTCGAACTTGGATCGGAAACGCATTCAACACCAGTGGTCGGCAGTGGACGCATTCTTATCGGCACCAACAATTTCACGCCCCGTGACCCGAGACATAAGGGCGACCGTGGCGTGCTCATGTGTTTCCGCGAAGATTGGTAGGAATTTTGAAATCCGGGATGCGTTTATGGGGCGGGCGGAGCCGGGGATGGAG
>JAQCER010000479.1 GCA_027618625.1 Verrucomicrobiota bacterium | reverse complement strand
ACTCTGAAGCCCCGCGCTGCAGATTCTTAGAGTCTGCTTAACTCGTGTTCATTCGTGAAATTCGCGGTTCAAGGTTCCGAGAGACCTCATCTCCAACGTTCCATTCCTGACCCGCTACGGAGCGGGAAATCTACGGCGCAGGGGTAAGAACGATTTCGACGTCCAGTTTCGCTCCGTTACGCAGGATGGTGACGGTAATTTTGTCGCCGATCTGTTTGTTGTCGATAATGCGGAAGACGTCGCGCTCGGTCGTTACGCTGATGCCTTCTACCGCGATAAGAATATCCTGAATGTAGGTGCGGCCCCATCGGTCATAGGCGATGGGTTTGATTCCTGCATTAGCGGCACCACTGCCGCGAACGACTCGAGTAACTACCAGTCCGAACTGAGAAAGGCGCTGCACACTCATCCCGATGTCCGGCTTGACTACCTTGCCGTGATTGATGATCTGGGGGACGATGCGATTGACGGTATCGACGGGAACGGCAAAGCCGATGCCGGCGCTGGTGCCGGTGGGACTGAAGATAGCCGTGTTGACTCCGATCAGGCGTCCGGCGCTATCGACGAGCGGGCCGCCGGAGTTGCCGGGATTGATGGCTGCGTCCGTCTGAATCACTCCCTGGATCGGGTGCTTGTTCGCCGCCTCAATTTCGCGCCCCAGGCCGCCGATGATTCCCGTGGTGCAGGTGTAGTCGAGCCCAAACGGGTTGCCTACCGCCATGACGTGCTGGCCAACCTGGAGATTGGCACTTTCTCCGACAGTGATGGGGGTCAATTTTTCTGCAGGTGCGTCGATTTGCAGGACGGCGATGTCCTTGTCGACTTCCGATCCCACAAGCTCGGCTTCCCATGTGGAGCCGTCCATAAGGGTGACATCCGTTCCGTCGCTATCGGCGATTACGTGCAGATTGGTGACAATGTGGCCAGCCTTGTCCCAAACGAAACCTGACCCTGTGCCCTGGGGGACTTCGTAAACCTTCATCTCAAAGAATCCGGTGCGTTCGCGGCGAACGGCCTTGGTAGAAACGAAGACGACCGAGGGCGATACCTGGTTCACGAGATCAATGGTAGCCTGCTCATTAGGGCCGATGTCTCCTCTGGGCGACACAGGACGGGGGGCGACATCAGACACGGCACCGCGTTGTATCCACTCCTTGGCTACCAGTCCCAGGAGGAAGCCGCTGATGATCAGGAGCAGCAGTGTCAGGAAGTTGCTGCCTGATCGAGAAGCTGAAGCTGGTGATTGTTCGTAATCCATTCCCCGGACGATAGCGAAAATTCACGATCCCGCAATTCTCCGGATCGTTCCAACGTGAGCTGTCGAAAGACGAATTTAGGGCTTCGGCAGCTCCGCTCTTGTGCCAGTGAGCTTCCATAGTCGCTCATTGCTGCGGACGAAGAGGGCACCGTCGCCGATGGCTGGGGTGCATTGAATCATTTCACCTAGATCCATTTCGCCAACGATTTTCCCTTCTACTTCGCCTGGCTCGCTGATGTCGACTACTTGGGCTCCGCCCTCTTCGTCGAAGAAATACAGGTGGTTCCCTGCGGCCACAGGAGAACTTCCGTACGGGCCTTTGAGCCGCAGTCGCCACAGGCGCTCACCGGTTGCGAGTGAGGCACAGTTGAGGACCCCGGCATTGTTTACGACAAACACGCGGTCGCCCACGATAATTGGGCTCCCGGTGCCGGGACGCAACTGCGCTTCCTGCCAGATTTGTTCGGGCTTGCCTCCGTTGAGCTTGAGCGCGGTCAGGCCATCGGAGGGAACAACAATCAGACCGCCGCCAACGCCGCTGGATGGGATGGTGGAAGCGCCGCCTTCGAAGTTCCAGACTTCTGTGCCCGTGGCTGGATCAACGGCGAGCAGTCCCTTACTCGACTGCAGGCCAACGAGCCGCTTACCGCCGTCCTCAAAGATCACGGGCGATGTCCAGTTGGCCGCTTTGGGGCGGGAAATCTTCCACACGTTTTCGCCGGTCGTGGTGTCGATCCCAGCGACGAACGACTCGCTGTCGTTCTCGATCTGGGCGATGAAAAACTTGTCGACCAACACTGGCGAGGACGCGAGTCCTAGACTGTTACTGGCGTTCGGATAGTCCTGAGTGAGTCCCCGCAGCCACTGAAGGTTCCCATCCAGGTCCAGGCAGAAGAGGTCGTTGGATGAGAACAACGCGTAAATGTTCTTGCCGTCACTGACGGGCGAGGGCGCTGCCACAGCTGTTTTCTCATGACACATGGTGCGCCCGCTGGCGAGGAACGTCCGCTCCCACAGCTTCTTGCCATCGATCGAGTGGAAGCAAATGACATGCAGGCGTTTCTGATCCGGGCCACTGGAGCAGGTGACGAAGACTTTGTCGCCAACGACGACCGGACTGGAGAGGCCCTTGCCTGGGAGCATCAATTCCCATGCGACGTTGTCTTGGATGTTGAGGGTGGTCGGCAGGCCGGACACGTCACCGACAGCAACACCGGAGGCGTCTGGTCCGCGAAATTGCAGCCAGTCACCGGCAGTGGAAAGGGGAGGCAGCGCGAGTCCCAGCAGGACGAAGGAAACGTATGTTTTCATGTGAAAGATGAAGATGGCGATGGCAATGAAGGGGCTGCTGTTATGGCTGGGCTTTGCGGCGATCGGGAGCCTGTTGTAAATCGGTGCCGACGGTGGGTGTCGCCGGCCGATCTGTAGCCAAGATGGCCGTGCCGGTGGCGTCGCAGACACGGAGTTGGAATTCCCATTCGACAGTCCATGTCTCGGTTTGCTCGTTCTGGCAAAGTTTTACGAGTAGGGTGTTTTTGCCTTCCTTCAGTGAAATCGGCAGCTGATACTGGTCGATCGCAGCGCCTCGGTGATACTCGTCCCGGCCAAACACCAGTTCGCCATTGAGCCAGATCTTCCATGCGTTCTTTGAGCCAAGGCGGAGTTCAGCGGGTTGTGCATTTGCCGAGAGAAATTCTGTCGTGGCGTAGGCAGTGACCTCCTTCTCCATACCAAAGGCTTTGTTGATGTCGACTTTTCCGAACGGATCTGCAGTCACAAATTCCACCCACTTTGCTTTGCCTCCTTTACCGTCATACTCGGCAGCCAGGTCGATCGATTCTTCAGGCGGGAACACCTGATCAAAGCCGGCGCGCCCGGTGTTGTCGAACGGGCCAATGACATTCCAGTGCATCAGGAAGCCAAAGTGCTTCGGAAGATCGACGGGGCGTTCAAGCTTCTCCAGCTGCGCTGCGATTTCCTTGATCTGGTTTACATCCCGGGCACCATTCAGGGCCTGGCGATAGACCAGTGCGGCGGTGTCTTTGGCATCCCCCTCAAGCAGCGAGTTGCCTTCGCTGATCAGTCGATCGACCGCTTCTCGACGAAGCTCAGGCGATGGATCCATGAGCATGCCTGGGACGAGCTTGTCTGCCGTAGCCGCATCGGCGGAACGAATCAGGTCAAATGCCAGTCGCCGGGCTCTTGGCGAATGATTCTGGTCGAGCAGGAATTCGCCCAAGTCTGCGACCGGCAGCCGAGCGCCCTCTGCGGTGGTGCGATCGGAGATGACGTCAACCGCACTGCGCAGCCAGTTCGATGCCAGTGGTCCGGCCTTGTCCATCGCGCCGAGTATGGTGACCAGATCGCCCGCGTCGGCAGTAGACAACTTCTCCCATGCCGCTGAAGCGGCCTTGTTGCCCTTGCCCTCGTTCTCAACAGCCTGAATGGCGGCCAGATGAGGCG
The DNA here is from genome assembly GCA_027618625.1 of Verrucomicrobiota bacterium. Taxonomy (GTDB): domain Bacteria; phylum Verrucomicrobiota; class Verrucomicrobiia; order Verrucomicrobiales; family DEV007; genus JAGROY01. The sequence goes on along the minus strand of JAQCER010000479.1, from coordinate 434 downwards.
TGAGGTCTGCTTTCACCGGCTCGACGAGCTGTGCAAGGAGGGCTGGAGTGAGGAAAACAAGAAATGCGAATGGAAAAGATTTCTTCATGCTGGTGGCGATGCTAGGCAGCCAGCGGCTGGACGACAACCACATTCGTCAAAGAAAGCGGGCGCGATTGTGTCGAATTCGTTTCGTGCGAATCGGACTGCTGTTTGCGGCTTTCGCATACTCCCGCTCCCAGCTGCCCTCCAACGAGCGAGGGCGTTACCTTGATGTGACCGAGAGAGTTGTCCACGAATCAGAAGCGGTCGTCGTTTACTGGATGGGATTTGGAAGATGCTGAAGGTGATTCGTGGGCGGGATGCGGAGGCTGGGGCTGGGGCAGGTGGGTGTGACCGCTGCCTGATGTGACAATTTCGAGAGGCTGGTCGGGAGGGCTTTGTTCGAAAGCCGA
>JAQCER010000478.1 GCA_027618625.1 Verrucomicrobiota bacterium | reverse complement strand
CTCGGCGGGCGTCAGCGCCTTCTTTACTTCCTGAATCGCATGCTCCACCTCGGTCGCAGCCACTTTTTGCCTGGCAGCCGCTTTCATGAGCAGTTTTTTATCGATCAGCTGCTCGACGATCAAAGGTTCATTTTCAGCACGCACCCGTGCCAGGCTGGCTGCCGATGCCGTTTTCGATTTCTCTCCAACCAGTCCCTGGAATACCTCATCCACGTCCGCCTGGGTAATGGCCTCGCCATTCACCTTCACTAGTATCTTGCCAGGATTCGACTGAGCCATGCCAACCGAAACGCTGGACACCCCAAGCAACACCACTGCCAGCCGGCGTAAAAAGGGACATATTTGGAAATTCCGCATGGCCGCACTATGAAGCGCACCGCGCTGAATTCAAGACCTCGGATCCATCCATCGCAAAAACCGGACATACATCGCCCCACCCGGCAGTCAGCCGATTGAGGCACCGCAGGCTTAATTTAAAGTCTGCTTCATCCGGGAACCACAGCTCCAGCAGATGAACACGGTAAATGAATGCTCGATTTGGACGCAAGGTTGCGGCAAGCTGTCGACATGCGCTTATCGATGATCGTCAATCCCCTTACGGATAAAAACTTGCAACTGGCCGCCCAAGTCAGCGTCAGTGACCTGGTCGGGGTATACCCTGGACCAGGGAAGGCACCGTTGCTCGAGCTGAAGCGACAGGCAGAAGCCGCAGGACTGCGGTTAACCCACATCGAGCGCAAGGTTCCACACGACCAGATCGTGCATGATCTCGCTGGCCGCGGTGCTCAGGTCGAGCAGTTCAAAAACTTGATCCGCGACATGGCAGAGATCGGCATGGAAGTGCTGTGCTACAATTGGATGCCATCGGAAGACTGGTGCCGGACGAGCTGCGATGTCCTCGAGCGAGGCGGCGCCAAGGTGACCGCGTTCGACGTGAATGCACCCGGCGGCAATGTCACCGATGCCGACGGACGACCATCCGATCCAACGCCTGCAACCGCGCTGTGGGACAATCTTGAGCGTTTTCTTAACGAAGTGATTCCGATCGCCGAAGATGCAAACATCAAACTGGCGCTGCATCCCGACGACCCTCCACTTCCCAACTTGTGGGGACATCCGCAGATCATTACCGGGCATGCCGCACTGCTACGCGTGGTCAACCTTGTGCCCAGCCCTGCGAACGGCATTTGCTACTGCACAGGATCGCTCGGCCCGACGGGCGAAGATCTTGTGGCCGGTATCAAGCAACTCGGCGAGTCGATTCACTTCGCGCATGTGCGCAACATCCGTGGCACCCGCGAGAACTTTCAGGAAACGTGGCACGACAATGGCGATCTCGATCTCTTTGCCGTCATCCAGGCACTGCATGCCATTGGGTTCAAAGGGACGCTGCGTCCCGACCACGCACCGTCGATGGCGGGCGAGACCAACGCAACTCCCGGATATGAAATGCAAGGCAGACTGTTCGCCGCAGGTTACCTTCGCGGCCTCATGCAGGCGGCGGCAAGCGCCTCGCCTGCTTAGTTAGTAAGTTGCCGATACCCGAAATCACTTTACACCGAAACATGGAAGTCACCGTCTATGAAATGGAACACAGCCCGTTCTGCATCCCTGTCACCCAGGTGCTGACTGCGCTGGGCATAGGATTCGAGCGTGTCGCAGTGCCGAACTGGGATCGATCGATCGTGATCGAGGTCACTGGCGGCAGCTACTATCAGGTTCCGGTATTGAAACACGGCGACAAAGTGATCGCTGAATCCAGCCCTGATTCACAAGACATCCCGCACTACATCGACCAGACCTTTGCAGGTGGCCGACTGTTTCCAGAGGCAAATTCCGGCCTGCAGGAAATCGTGATCGCCTACATTGAAAACGATATCGAATCGGTCACCTTTAAGGCCGTCGACTCGTTTTACATCGACAGCCTTGAGAATCCGGTGGCGAGAATGATGACGATCCGGCACAAGGAGCGTAAATTTGGCCCTGGCTGCGTGGCTGCCTGGCAAAGGAGTCGCGATGAACTGCGCGGCGCGGCCGAAGCCCTGCTGATGCGATTCGAAACCACCCTCCGCCATTCGCCGTTTGTGCTGGGACAGACACCCTGCTACGTCGACTTCTCACTCTTTGGAGTGCTGGCCAATTACCAGTATCGAGGCTACAACACGCTTCCCGATGCCTTCTCAGGCATACGCAATTGGTACCGCTCTCTGGAGCAGTTCCGTTTCGACGATTGTTAGTATGATTCCAATTTCCCATGGACGACCCGGTTCAGCAGCCTTTTCAGAGACGCAAACGCTATCAGGGCAAGCCCCCGAAGCGCTTCGAGGAAAAATACAAGGAACTCGATCCTGACTTGGATCCCGAAACGATCGCCAAAGTCATTACATCCGGAAAAACGCCCGCTGGACAGCATCGCCCGATCCTGGTTGCAGAAATTCTCGAATGCCTTGGCCCGGAATGCGGGCAGCGGGGTGTCGATGTCACGTTTGGCTATGGTGGCCACAGCGAGGCATTGCTGGAAAAATTGCACCCCGCGGGACAACTGCTCGCCCTCGATGTCGACACTCAGCAGTTGCCAAAAACCGAAGCGCGCCTGCGACGCCTCGGCTACGGTGAGGATGCCCTGATCGTCCGCCGGTGCAACTTCGCTGGCACTGCTGGGATACTGCAAAAGCTGGGCTGGACTGACGGTGTCGACTTCCTGCTCGCCGACCTCGGGCTGTCATCGATGCAGATCGACAATCCGGAGCGCGGCTTTTCTTACAAGCACGATGGCCCGCTTGACATGCGCATGAATCCAGAGCGCGGTGCCCCTGCTCGCGACTGGCTGGCGCGTTGCAGCACAGAAAAATTGGCCACCGCACTGACACAAGGCAGCGACGATCCACACGCACACACATTGGCCGAATCCATCGTGGCAGCCCAGGCTGCACAACCGATTGAGACGACGCGGCAATTGCGTGACACGATCAATGCGGCACTGCCGGAAAGGACGAGCGAAGACGATCGCAAGGCTACGGCCGCCCGCGTCTTCCAGGCGATCCGCATTGCCGTGAATGAAGAATTCACAGCGCTGGATATCTTTTTACAGAAGCTTCCACACTGCCTTCGGCCAGGAGGCAAAGTCGCCATTCTCAGTTTCCACTCAGGTGAGGATCGACGCGTCAAGCATCACCTGCGCGAAGGATTTCGCAGCGGAATCTACTCAGCGATTTCTCAGGAAATTATCCGCCCATCGCCGAAGGAGATCGGCGAAAACTCGCGTGCTGCTTCGGCCAAGATGCGCTGGGCAATCCGGGCAGTTAGCGGTTAGCAACTGGGGGGGCTGGAAGTTTGGGAGAACCAGCCCAAGTACCATTGAAATTGAGACACGCCTTCTTCCGGTCCTTCGTCCTTTATCATGAGACACTGATGGAGGCATAACTCAGTAGTAGCGGTGACTTTCAGTCGCCGATTCTTCGCGGATAAGAGGCGACTAAAAGTCACCACTACTGCGGATTTAGAATCTGCGCTGGATCAATGCCGTAGTCGACACCGGAGGCACAGTATCTATCCAATCAGGCTGATGCAGCCACAACGGGGGCGATCCTATCGTTGGTAACGGTCATGCCAGCGCTCCGCGAATTCTCGCGACCAGCGGGTTCTCGGAGTCGCCAGAACCACGCAAGTTGAAGACGCTGGCAGCCAGGTAGCGATCACGCAGCGACGGCGCGAGTTGCGAATAGTCTTCCAGCACTGCTGCGGTGTATTTGTAGTCGTGGGAATTGTTGCCTTTCAGAAAGAGGAAACGGCGCGCGGTATCAATGACCTCGCGAGCCCTGGCGGGATCATCTTTGCAATAGCCGAGGACTTTTGCTGCTGCAGCTGGCTTGTCAGTGGAGATGGTCGCGAAGATTTCCTCAATTGCGGAATCGCCTTCGACTGCCAGCGGTTGCATCTGGTCAATGAAGCGTTTCGTCTCAGCGATTTCCTCGGGCTCGCGGCGGAACAGCGTCATGAACGCCGCATTCTGCAGCAGCAAATACTTCCGCAGGCGCCCGTCGCGCACTCTTCTGTAAGCGTAATACATGGCATTCGCAGAAGTAATGGCATGCAGGGAAAGGATATCCGCCCGGCGCATCATCAGCTCGCCGGCGAACCCTAACAGAACATCCCATACG
>JAQCER010000477.1 GCA_027618625.1 Verrucomicrobiota bacterium | reverse complement strand
CCGGAGACGCTTGAGGAATACATTCGGCACGACGGCCTGACGCACTTCAAGATAAAGGTATCTGGCGATACGGAGGAAGCGATGGAACGCCTGCAGCGCATCTGGAGTGTGATCGTTAGTGAAAAGGTGTCGACTCCCTATGTCACTCTCGATTGCAATGAAGCTTACGGGGATCTGGATGCGCTTGAGAAATTTGTGGTTACGTTAGGTGCTGGCTTGCCGGAACTCTTTCATCATATCGCGCTGATCGAGCAGCCCTTGCCGCGATCGATGGTGGTGGATGCAGATGCTTCGGCTGTGCTGCGCAGGATTGCTGCGCGGAAGCAGCTGATGATTGACGAGGGCGATGGCACCGTCGAGGCATTCCGCGAGGCGCAGGGACTTGGCTTCTCAGGCGTTTCTCACAAGAACTGCAAGGGAGTATTCAAGTCGCTTATGAACCGGATGCTCTGCGATCAGTGGAACGCCGCCGGCGTCGCCACGATCATGAGCGCTGAAGACTTGACCCACATGCCGATCGTTTCGCTGCATCAGGATTTTGCCACGGTTGCCGCACTGGGCCTCGACAATGCTGAGCGCAATGCACACCATTATTTCTACGGATTGTCCCATCTCAGCGGCAACGAGAAGGCATCTGTGGCCAACGATTATCCAAGCCTCTACACGGAAAGGCGAGGGGAGTGGTTTATGGATATCAGAAGTGGCGTGGTCGATTGTGGCCCCATTCTCGATGCCGTCGGTTTCGGCGTCCGCCGCGAGCCCGACTGGTCGATGATGACACCGATGGCGGCCTGGAACCGTAATCTGGCGGAGAATTCCTGACGGGCCCGCGCCCGTTGGGCCAGAAAATCGGGACGATTGTTTTGGCGTGCCTGATTATTTACTTTACTCAATGAAACCAGCGTTCTCTAGTGGCCTCAGCTATCCTACCCATGAGGTGCCCATTCTGCAGTTCGCCAGCACAGGAAATTCTGGAACAATGTCCAGACTGCGGCTTCATGCTCACCGAGGTTCAGCGGGTTTTTGGTGTGGCTGCCAGCCTGGAGCCTGGGCTCACGGATCTGGATCAGATTTTTTCCAAGAGCGAGCGGCGCCGACTCAGCAAGACACTGAAACATTTCCGCCGGAGGTTTCCCCAGTGCCAGTTCTCTGTGGTTGCCAGCGTACACCCTTCGCCCAAGTTGCCGTTCTCTGTTTACGCCTTCTGGCTGTTTAACACGAGCGGGATCTGTCGTAAGATCGACAAGGGGGGTGACAACCACGACCTTCTTCTGACCATCGATGCGAAGCGTGGACTCGCTGCCTTGCTGGTCGGCTACGGGCTTGAGCCGTTCGTCGGGCCCCAGCACATCGAGGAAATTCTCAACGCAGGGAAGAGTGCGCTGCAAGCTGGCAACTGGGCGGAGGCTGTGAAGGCTATCGTCAATGCCGCTGACGCGCGCCTGGCAAGCATTTGTTCCGGACTCAACCAGACATTCGGAATCGAGATCCAGAAGATTTACGAGGCGGATAAATTACGAAAGGGCGAACTGGTCTGCCAGGGCGAGTATTAGTTGGATTGAGCCAGTGGGGCAGTGGGGCAGCGGGGCGGTGACACACTCGACTGCTGTACAGAGGCGGACGGTATCAATTTCTTCATCGCCCGGGGCGTGCCATCCATCATTTAGCACTTGGTTCGATGAAGTGCCTCGGCCTGAGCCTATCGAAGGGAGTCGATCCATGCGAGCAAGTCCGCCAGTTCTTGTTCCGTGAACAACTGGGCAAGCCCTGTGGGCATAAGGGAAGTGGGGAGGGGAGTCATCGCCTTGATCTCTGATAAAGGGATGGAGTGCTCTTGCAGCGCGAGGTCACGCATGAGCACGCGCTCACCGTTTCTGTCGATGATCAGGCCGATGCGTACCTCGCCGCTATTGATTTCGATGGTGTGGCCCACGGCGCTGGGTTCGATGATCGCGGAGGGGTTGAGAATGCTGTCGAGCACGGCGGCCTTGTTCCGCTGTGTGGCGAGTCCGGAGAAGCCTGGGCCGAAGTTGCGTCCCAGAGCAGGGCCAGCTTGGTGACAAGTGAGGCAGACAGCAGCCTTCCCGGTGAGCAGGGCCGCTCCGCGATCAGCGTCTCCCGCCAGCGCGAGGACTGAGGCGGGAGCAATGGTTTGCGGGTTGCCTGCGGCATCGCCGGGGAAAAATGGGAGAAAGACATCGCGAATCGACGTCGATGGGTGTTCGGCCGCGGCGGCGAGGAGGACCTCGCGGGCTTCCGGCGTGTAGTGGTAGGAGCGCAGGGCACTCGCGGCTGCAAGCGCACTTTCGGTCGACGCGAGCGCGTCGTCAGGAGAAGGAAAGTCTGCCCTATCGTCCGCTTGCGTATCCCTGTCATCGAGTTCTTGAATCCAACGCCCGATCAACTGGACGCCAAAGGAATCGACCACCTGCGAGCCGAGGTGCGGCATGCGGCCTGAGCCGAGCTTGGACATGCGATAGAAAAGAATCGACCGCCATGGGTCACCGGGCGCGATGAGTTGGGCTCCTGTGATGCCGAAGTCGCCCCGCAGGGGCGGGACGAGGGCGCGCATGTCTTCCAAATTGCCGCTGGCCTCAAATCGGAGCGGCACGATACCACCTCCGTTGTCCCGGTGGCAGTGGGCGCAGTTGAGCTGAAGGTAGGTAAGGGCGCGGGTTTCGAGCGGTATGTTAGGATCTGCGGGATTCGATTGCGGCTGCGGCTGTCGTTGCCGCCTCCTTCGATCTTGTTGGCTTTGGCCTGCCCGATTCTGAATCAGGCCCGCCTCCGCCAATCTATCGAGTTGCCCCGGCGTGTCCCATTGCGCTGGATTGACGGCGAGCAGCCAGTCGTTCGGATAGGTGTGACAGGAGAGGCAATCGGCGCGGCTGCCTACACGCCAGGTGAACGCGCGCTCGCCACCGGGAGCCCGGCGGTCGTGGATCGTCAGCGGAACCGAGGTGCCCTCACTGGCTACCAGATCAGCGTCGGTTTCGGCCTCGTTCCAGAGATAGCTGTAACCGCGCCATTCGCCCTGATAGCGGTGCAGCACCTGCGTTTCCAGGCGGCGCCGCGTAGCGGAAAATCCGGGGGTCAGGTCAATGGAGAGCGTTTTCGCCAGAACCGAGCCCTCGGGAAATTCCCGCAGATCGCCTCGCAAGGCTTCATCGCCCGGCAAGCCGATCAGTCGATCCGCCATGGCCCCGTCGTGCCACATAGGTGCAGCGATGGTGTAGGCGAAGACGCCCGACGCGGGCTGCGTTGACGCGACGTTTTCAAAAAGCCCGGTTTCTGATAGCCTGCGCGGAAACGGCGCAGTGTTTGCGGGCTCCACTGCGTCCGGGTTTGCCTCCAGAAGGTAACACGGCCCATTGTAATCGAGGACAAGGTGCTCGCCGTCCGGGCGCTCGGCGAAAGCGATGATCTTGACGCTGGTGTCGGCCAGTTCCTTCACCGAAACCGAGTCGCCGGAATGCAGAGCCCAGATCTTGCCGGTGTCGTAGTCGCCGTAGATGTAGGCACCTTCCAACTCAGGCAACGCACCGCCGTGGTAGACATGTCCACCGGTGATCGACCGGGCCTCCGAGTGCGTGTGCGCTGCCAGGGGAGCGGAAATTTTGGGATTCGGCCCTGGCGGATCGGACGGATGAATGTCCTGGCGCCCGCCCTCAGTGATACTCCAGCCGTAGTTACCGCCACGCTCGACGCGAAACACCATCTCCCACAAGTCCCAGCCGACATCGGCCACCCACAGCGCACCGGTCGCTGTATCGAAGCGCAGCTTCCACGGATTGCGGAATCCATAGGCCCAAATTTCAGGGCGCACCTGCGGAACATCGTGAAAGGGATTGTCCGCCGGAATGCCGTAGGGCTTGGCACCATGGACGTCGATCCTGAGAATGGAACTGAGCAGGTCACTGCAATCCTGGCCGGTATGCAGCGGGTCGGGAGGAGTGGGGCCGGCGGCGTCGCCAGTAGTGATGTAGAGAAATCCGTCGGGGCCGAAGGCGAGGCAACCGCCGTTGTGCCCACCGCTGAGAAAGGTGAGCAGCATGCTTTCGCTCGCCGGATCGATCCGCCACGCCGATGGTTCCGACGTATCAACCGTGAACCGCGATACCCGCGACCCCTCTGGATCGCCTGGCTTGAGGACATAGCAAAGG
>JAQCER010000476.1 GCA_027618625.1 Verrucomicrobiota bacterium | reverse complement strand
AGCTCTCATGCCGAATTGGGTAGCAACGTCTAATCCGCAAAACCTGTCGAAATTTGATCGGGCGAGCGGCGGCAGCCCAGCCTTGCCTTCTACGCCATCCACAGAATCCAGAATCCTGGAATCCAACAGTTGACCCAGGTGGCCGCCCGACTGCATGTTGGCAGCCATGGTCACGCAGAAATTCGCCACTGTTCACGTAATCGAGCACCCGCTGATTCGAGCGCGCTTGACACGTCTCCGCTCTAACGCGACAGGGACGGCTGAATTCCGCGCGAATCTGCACCAGATCGCCAAGCTCATGATTTTCGATGTGCTGCGTGACTGCGCAACGCGGGAAACCGCCGTCGAGACTCCTGTGTCAATGACGGTCGGAGCAGAATTGATGCGCCCGGTGATATTAGTGCCAATTTTGAGGGCTGGACTCGGCATGGTGCACAGTATGCTGGAGATCGTCCCCGAAGCCCAGGTAGGAATGGTGGGCATGCAGCGCAACGAGACGACGTTCGAGCCAGAGACCTACTACAACAGAATGCCAAGCAGCCTCGGCGAAGCCGATGTGGTCATCGTGGATCCGATGCTCGCCACTGGAAATAGCGTCGTGTGCGCCGCAACCGCGCTCAAAAGCCAGGGCGCACAGCGCCTGCGTTTCCTCAATCTGGTCAGCTGCCCGGAGGGCATTCAGCACATGGCGAAGGCACACCCCGACATCCGCATATTTACAGCAGCCATCGATGACGGCCTCAATGATCAGGCATACATCGTGCCGGGACTCGGCGACGCGGGTGACCGCTATTTTGGAACGACCTGAATCAATCGATCACCGCGAATACCGCATGGAAAACACCGAGGAACCACAGGCAACCGAGCAAGAAATCCACGAAAACCGAGCCGAGGTGCTGGCAATCATGGCCGAGGCATCTCGTAAGGCCGGACGCCTCCCAGAGGCCACACAGCTCCTGGTCGTGTCGAAAACATGGCCAGTCGAAATGGTGCGCCGCGCCGCAACCAGCGGGCAGATTCACTTTGGAGAAAGCCGCGCCCAGGAAGTCTTAGACAAGGTGCCCGCTCTCCCGGGCAACCTGCACTGGCACTTCATCGGACACCTTCAGAAGAACAAAATCCGCAAGATCATCCACCACTGCAGCACACTTCACAGTGTCGATTCCGTAGCTCTCGCGCAACAAGTGAGCCGAGTAGCCGGAGGAGAGGGCGTCACCCCAGGTATCTACCTTCAGGTAAACGTTGCTGACGATTCAGCAAAATTCGGATTCTCAGCAGCATCCATCGTCGACCAGATCGAACATGTCCTTTGCCTCCCGAATCTTATGATCGAAGGCCTGAACCAGCAGAACAGATTCGGTAATTGACACGAAGATTCTCGCCGTCACTTTGCGTGTTTGAGAGAACTCCGCGACAGCCTGACGAGGAAAACCGGGATGCCTTTACCGGGACTATCCATGGGAATGAGCGGCGACTACGCTGTGGCCATCGAGGAAGGATCCACGATCGTTCGCGTCGGCACGGCGATCTTCGGGAAACGCACCAGGCCGATGTAGCAACCGCGACAGATCGACAGATCAGAGGCTCCCTCGAAACTTGGAAATCGCCATTCAGTCAGGCCAGATCTAAATTCAAATTACCCCTCACCCAACGCAAATGCTCTCTGATCAGCCGGCACATACTCGTAGAAGCGCTTTTTGTCGATAGCCTTGATATAGGCTTCCATTGGCGAGACCCGGCCTGCTTCCATCTTCGCGAAAATGTCGTCGTCCATGAATTGCATGCCCAGCGACTTACCTCCGACGATAACGTCCTGCAGCTTCTGAGATGCACCTTCTCGGATGATCGATGCCACAGCCGGGGTAGAGAACAAGATCTCATTCACACAGACGCGCCCTCTGCCATCCGCTGTTTTCAACAAGAGCTGTGCCACCACACCTCGCAGCGAAGCGGCAAGCATGGTGCGCACCTGAGATTGCTGATCCGATGGAAACACGTCCACCAGTCGGTCGACCGTCTTCCGGGCATTGTTTGTGTGCAGTGTTCCGAATACGAGGAGGCCTGTTTCTGCTGCCGTGAGCGCGAGCGAGATAGTGCGCAAGTCACGCATCTCTCCCACCAGCACGATGTCAGCATCTTCCCGCAGTGCAGCACGCAAGCCATCGCCGTAACTTGGGGTCTGGATGGGCACCTCACGCTGGGTGATGATGCTCTTTTTATTGTTGTGCACGAACTCGATTGGCTCCTCAATGGTAATAATATGCCGACTGTAGTTCGTATTGATGTGGTCGATCAGCGCCGCCAGCGTTGTGGACTTGCCGGAACCAGTCGGCCCAGTACAAAGAACCAGTCCGCTCCGCATCGTGCCAAATCTTTCTGTAACTTTCGGAATCCCCAACTCCTCAAGAGACTTCAGCTCCGTGGGAATCAGTCGGAACACCGCAGCGTAACCTTTGCTCTGTTTCAGGTAGTTCACCCTGAAACGCGCTTTGGAGTCCATCTCGTAGGCAAAGTCCAAGTCGCCCTTCTCGACAAAACGCGACCACGCCCGTGGTTCACACACTTCCTTAAGCATCTGCTCCATCCGAGAGCCATCAAGCAGGGTGTCATCGATTGGCTTGATCCCACCATTGACACGCATCTTTGGAGGCGACCCCTGGGCCACATGCAAGTCGGACGCACGCGCCTCGCGTATCGCGTATAGGAAACTGTGAATTGCTGGTTCAGACATGATGGACGAACGATTTGAAAATAGTGATTAGCGTAATTGGCTTAGACTGACCGGATCCAATAGCATTAGATCTATTTGATCCATTAGATCTTGAAGTATTTTTTCATTTCTTCCTGATCCTCTGCTCGGAAGATGCACTGTTCCTGGTCAATGAGGCCCTTGTCGTAAAGTTCACGCAGGGCATCATCCATCAGTTTCATGCCAATACCCTTACCCGTCTGCATAATTCCAGGCAGCATGAAGGTCTTGCCCTCACGAATACAGTTGGCCACAGCAGGAGAGTTCACAAGAATTTCCATTGCCAGAGCACGGCCCTGTCCATCAATCGTCGGCACGAGCTGCTGACTGATGATACCGCGGAGCGACTCACTCACCATAATCCGGATCTGTGCCCGTTGATCGGTCGGGAACACGTCGAGAATCCGGTCAAGCGTTCTTGCAGCATTGCCGGTGTGCAGGGTTCCCAAAACAAGGTGGCCCGTTTCAGCCGCGGTGATCGCCAGCGAAATGGTTTCAAGGTCACGCATCTCTCCCACCATGATGATGTCGGGGTCTTCACGAAGAGTCGCACGAAGCGCCGTGGCGAACGAATCCGTGTGCGTGTAAACCTCCCGCTGGTTGACGTGGCAGGCTGCTGCGTCGAAAACATACTCAATCGGATCCTCTAGCGTGATGATGTGGTCATCCCGCTCGTGATTGATCTCGTTGATCAAGGTCGCCAGCGTGGTCGACTTTCCCGATCCCACTGCACCCGTGACCATGATCAATCCGTACTGGAACTGGGTGATCGGCTTCACCACCTTCCGGGGAATTCCGAGCTCCTCCATCGACCGAATGTTAGGATTAATGACTCGGAACGCCATGTCATATCCCAGGCGCTGCTTCACGACAGACGATCGGAAACGGCCAAAAATAGGAGAATAACAAAAGTCGACGTCGCCCGTTTCTTCAAGTCGATTCGCCTCCTTCTCATCAAGAAAGCCTTTAGCAAGGCGTTCACAGTCAGCAGCCGTGAGGACTTCTCCATTCTCCCAGATAGGCTGGAGCGTTCCGTTGCGGCGCCAGGTCGGTCTTGAGTTCACAGCCAGATGGATGTCTGAGCAATCGTACTCCTGCCCGAGTTTCAAATACTCATCTACGCTTTCCAAAGTGCTTACCGTATCGCTCATTTTATTCGGATATCTTGAAGGTTTAGTCTTAAATTGCAATTGACGACGGGATGCTCTGCGGCTTGCGAAGCTCGTGAGGCTGTAGAGCTCAGAGTCGCAACGCCGCACCGGGGCGGCATATTAGCTGATTACGAATATTTTTCAACGAATCGCCTCAACCACGCCAGCACAGCTTCCTGTAGCAGCGGTTGAACCAATTCGAAGCTGGATTTTATAAAATGCCCCATAAGGGAGCCGTGTGTTATAGTGGTTTCGGCGCTTTGAGAAGC
>JAQCER010000475.1 GCA_027618625.1 Verrucomicrobiota bacterium | reverse complement strand
TTGTTTCGCCCGGCAGAACATCGACGGCTCGCGCCGCCGGCAGTCCTGCGAACAATAAGGTCGCCAGGAGCATCGACCGCAGCAGATGGTGGCTATTTTTCCAGTTGAGATGGGTGTGTGCTTTCATCGATTTTTTCGTTTTTTCTGTGCATTCAGGCTAAGAATCGTGCCCTCACCTATCTTCAGAAGGATCCGCTCGGAATTATGACAGGCTGCAGGAAGTTTTTTTGTGGGGAACGGATGCCCTCTGTGAGGCGCTCCAACGAACGTGGGCCTTTGTTTCACGTTTCTTCGAAAGCGCTGTCATTTTTGCGGTGCAATTCGTCATACTGTAGGTGGGAGCCATGCTGCCCTGCCAACTTGCCCGACGATCCGAACAAGCAGACACCAGCCAACTGCCCGCAGTGCGGGCGGTCGTTTTTGCGTGGAGACGTCTCTGGGCTTTGCGCCTCTTGCCTGGCGGACACGGCGTTTCTGTGGAACGACGACGAGGATACGGCGTTGCCGTCCGCATTGTCGGCCGATGTTCCAAGCGTGCATCTCGGTGACTACGACTTGATCGAAGAAATCGGTCGCGGGGGCATGGGCACGGTATGGAGAGCGCGGCAGCGCAGTCTCGGGCGAGAGGTGGCGCTCAAGGTGCTCCCTTCCGGGCCACTGGCGGATGCGGAGTTCCTGGCAAGATTTCGCGAAGAAGCAAGGCTGGCGGCAAAATTGCACCATCCTAACATTGTAGCCATCCACGAGGTTGGCGAGGCCGATGGGCATGCGTTCTTTTCCATGGATCAGGTGCCCGGGCCGACGCTAACCCAGCGGGTGCGGGCAGATGGCCCGATGGAGCCCCGTGCCGCAGCTGTTTGTCTGGAAAGAATCGCGCGCGGCATGCAGCACGCGCACGACTCCGGGGTGCTCCACCGCGACCTCAAACCCTCCAATATCCTGCTGGAACCGGATGGGTCGCCGCGCGTGGCGGACTTCGGCCTGGCGAAGGCCATCGCGGACGGAGAGGGCGCTTCCAACATTGCCTCCGATCTGACGCTCACGCGAGCCGTGCTCGGCACACCACATTTTATTGCGCCTGAGCAGGCTCGCGGCGCAAGCAACGAGATCGACCAGCGCACCGATGCGCATGGGCTTGGCGCGGTGCTTTACTTTGCTCTCACCGCCCGCCCGCCGTTCGCCGGCGATTCGGTGAGCACCGTTCTCCACGAAGCACAACATCAGGAGCCACCCGCTCCACGCCTGCTCTCGCCAACGCTTCCGCGCGACCTCGAGACGATCTGTCTCAAGTGCCTTGAGAAGTCTCCGGCTCGTCGTTACGCCACTGCGGGTGATTTCGCGGACGACCTCCAGTGTTTCCTCGACAGTAAGCCCGTGCAGGCGCGTCCGCCGAGCGCCGCCTATCGTGCAGGCAAGTTCCTGCGTCGGCATAGGGTGCTGGTGCTTGCCGTTTCTGCCGTCGTCATGTCTCTTCTGTCTGGCTTGATCGGAACCGTGAAAATGGCTATCGAGGCAAGACGAAGTGCAGGTGAAGCGACGGCCAGTGCCGTCAGCGCGACGGCTAGCGAACGGCGCGCACTCGCAAGTGAGGCTGCTGCCATTGATCTAGCCGAGCGTGCCCGTCGCGATGAGGAACGCGCCTTAACAAGCGAGGCGGAAAGCCGTCGCGCCCTCAGTATGGGTGATCTGCACACTGCAGTCAGCCAGTCTGACGAAGGGCGCGGCGTGGATGCGGTCATGCATCTGGCGCGGGCGGTGCGGACGGATCCTGACAACTCCGTCGCCGTGGCGCGACTGCTCTCCGAACTGGCAAACACGGATTTCGCACGGCCGATCCGTCCGCAGGTCGACGTGCCGGAATTCATCCGCGATATCCGATTTTCGGCGGACAGCCGGCGACTAATGGTTTCCTGCCAGGAGCACTTGTTCGGCTTTGGCATGGTGCAGCTCTACGACGCGGTGACTGGTGCGGATACGACGCCAGTACCACTGCGCAGCGTGCGCACCTCGTGTGGCAATTTCAGTCCTGATGGCCGATGGCTGGCGCTTGGATCACCCGGACGAATGGGACTTTACGATCCGGCGACGGGGATACTTGACCGTGAGTTTCCCTTCGAGGGCGTTGCTGTCAGTTGCACCTGGAGCCTCGACGGATCGCTGATGGCAGCGACCGGTCTGAAAGGAAGCGGCGGCATCACACGCGTCTGGAGTGTCGAGACTGGAGCAACCATCATCGCCTGCGACGAAACGGCACCTGTGGAGCCTGTCCACTGGTCGGGGGACGGGCGCAAACTGGCGATCAATGGGCCAGGGCTCGGAATCACGGCCTATGACGCGGAAACCGGTGAGGCGATCCGCAGTTTTTCTGAGCGTGATGAACGCCACCGGCTGTATGCCCAGGCCTTCACTCGCGACGGTCGAGGTCTGGCCATTCTGGAAGCGAGTGGCCCGCTTCGGCTGTTTGATCTTCAGTCCGGCGAAGAGGTGGGCGTTCCTTTCGCGCCCGATCCCGGCATGTTTCCTGGTGGAACCCCTTCTCCAGATGGAGGAATGTTAGTGATGATCGGCGAGAGTAACGCAGCGCGAGTGTGGGATCTCGACTTGCGGCAGCCAGTGCCGGTGCCTTCGGTTGCTGAACGCTTCCTCTCTGGTGCGGCCTTCACTCCGGACGGTGGCATGGTTGTGCTGCCCAGCTCCAGCAGTGATTCGGCAGCGATATTCTTTGACCTGCACTCTGCGTCGTTCGCCCGTCCGACCCTGCGATTGCCAGGCGGAGCAGTGGTGGCTGCTGTGTCTCCGGACGGCACTCGCGTAGCCTGTGGCGGACGTTCCCGCAAGCTGGGACTCTATGATTTGCGGCATCTTGCGGCCAAACCGCTGGTGATTCCTCACCAGGAAATTCTCTGGCAAGTCGCTTTCTCCGCTGACGATGCATCGGTGATTGCGATGGGAGAACAGGGAAGGGTCACGTCGTGGAATGCGGTTACCGCCAAACGCAATGATGCGCTTGTCGAAGATGGAGCAGCGGCCAGGCTCGACCTGAGTGAGGGCCTGCGTGGTCACCGTGCTACGCCATGGATGACAGATGAACTGGAGTTCCCGGCCAGTGGTAGCGCCACCATCCATCGGTGGCTGCACGAGGTGATCACACGGGCACACGGCACCGTGCTTGCCGCTGCTCTGTCACCCGATGGGACGCTCGTCGCTACGGGGGGGCGCGATCACACACTGCGACTCTGGCATCGCGCGGATGCGACTCAGGTTCAGGCGGAGATCAAGCTGCCACGATCGATCGCCGCGCTGGCATTCAACTCGACTGGAACGCGTCTCGCCGCAGGAACGACGGACGGACGGGTACTGGCTTACCGAGTTCCAGACATGAACACTGGGGTGGTGGAGCGATCCGCCTCGCTGGTCGGGCAAGTGCGCTCTCTCACGTGGAAGCCCGGCAGCGACGGGACACGACGCCTTCCTGTCTGCGTCGCCACCGGTGGTATTTCTGGCGTCAGTCTGTTCTTTCCCGAGGAAGGTCGGACGCTTCGCCTCGACGGGCCGACGGACGAAGTGCGCCAGATGAGTTGGAATCATGATGGCACTCGGCTCGCTGCCGGCACCGCCTCGGGCGCAGCTTGGCTTTGGGACGGAAGCGGGAAATTAATCGCCGGGCCACTGCGGCACCTCAGTGGCCCCCACTACTCAGGCCTGCTCGTCAGGCTCAGCCCGGATGGCTCCCTGCTGGCCACCGGAGGAGCGCACGACGGCTCCGTCCGGCTCTGGTCGGCTATCGATGGATTGGCCCACGGGGTGTTGCCGACTGGCAGAATGGGCGTAGATCTTGCCTTCGATCCGACTGGAGAACGTATCGCTGTCGCCAGTGACGGCATCCTCATATGGGACGTCGCCACAGCCCAGCCGCTCACCACCCGATGGGATCTCCCCGATGTCGAGATCCCGATCGCCATCGCTTGGAACAGCGACGGCACTCGACTCGCAGCAGCGTCGCGAGGTGGGGCATTGTTCGTGCGGGATCTTCCTCCGCATGTGCCGCGTTCGCCCGATTCGCTCGCCGCGTTCGCAGAAGCCTTCGTCGGCTGGCGGCTCGATATCCAGGGCCTTGCCCAGCCAGTGCCGGACGCCGAGCGAATCCCTACTCTCTCCGCGATGGCACAAGGCAGTAA
>JAQCER010000474.1 GCA_027618625.1 Verrucomicrobiota bacterium | reverse complement strand
ATGCTTGTCAATTACGAAGGGGTTCTAAAAGTGGACGGCGAAGTCGGCAACAAGAAGGCATACGACCCACGCGCTTACCTCAAGAAGGGCGAGGAGGCGATGGCCGCAAGGGTTGCTGAGGCTTGTAACGATCTGCTTTCCACTGGAAAATCGCTGTTCGGGTCGATCTAACGAGAATCGGCCAGCACGCCACTGTAGTTGAAATCTGACTCTGGAAAGGCTTGGCAGGCGCTCGCCACTACCTCAGACTGCCGCACTATGGACATAACTCAGCGATTCGATCAACAAGTGGCAGTGGTCACGGGCGGCAACGATGGCATTGGCAAACACATCGCCAGACGGCTGGTGGCGGAAGGCGCAAAGGTGGTCATCATGGATCTTCACCACGCGGAATCAGGCCACGAACTGTTGGCGGATGCACAGGTCACTTTTCAAATTGGAGACGTTTCCGTCGAGGCCGATGTGGTCGCAGCGATGGATGTTGCGATCGCGACACACGGTCGGCTCGACATTGTAGTCCACTGCGCGGGAATCGTCGGGCAGAACTCAACAAAGATCACCGAGGTCGAATGTGAATCGTTCGATCGCGTCTACGCAGTGAACCTGCGCGGCTCTTTTCTGGTCACCAAGCACGCCGTTTCGCGGATGATCGACAGGAACTACGGCCGCGTGCTGCTGTTTGCGTCGATCGCTGGGAAAGAAGGGAACGCTGGCATGTGCGCCTACTCTGCAACGAAGGCTGGCGTGATTGGCCTCGCCAAATCAGCTGGCAAAGAATTCGCCGAGACTGGCATTACCGTCAATGCCATCGCGCCTGCGGTCATTCACACGGCAATGGTGGAGGCGCTGGATCCCTGGCAAGTGACCTACATGACGGACAAGATTCCAATGAAGCGCTGCGGAACTCTTGATGAAGTCACGGCACTCAGT
Organism: Verrucomicrobiota bacterium; assembly: GCA_027618625.1. Lineage (GTDB taxonomy): Bacteria > Verrucomicrobiota > Verrucomicrobiia > Verrucomicrobiales > DEV007 > JAGROY01. The sequence goes on along the minus strand of JAQCER010000474.1, from coordinate 3,261 downwards.
TGCTGGATCGTGTCACCGGAGGCCAGCTTCAATACCGGTGCAGTATTCGACCTTACAGGTGGCCGCGCGACTTATTGACCGGAGGGCCGGGCCCCTGGCCTCACTTCAGCTCTTTAATTCTGATGTTGCGGAAGTAAATCGGAGCGCCAGCGTGTTTGCCCTGAAGGCCGATTTTACCCTTTGTCGCAAGTTCGGCAAACGGGGTGCTCAACCAGGGCGGAATTTCGGAGCCGTCAGGATTTGTCTTCGCCGACGTCCACTTTGACATGTCCATCTCGGTAACCATCTCGCCGTTGAGCATGACGTAAATCATTTTGTCCACACAAGTGATCGTGTAGCGATTCCATTCGCCCGGCTTCTTTACGAGGCTCTTCCTGGCGGGCAGATGCCCGAAAATCGCAGCGCATCTCCAGCTGGCTGCCGCATCTTGCCCCCACATTTTTGAGTGATCGTCCGCGATCTGAACTTCAACCGAGTTGGGAATCCAGTTCTTCGTGTCCGTGCAGTAAACGATGACGCCGCTGTTCGTCTCGTCGGCAGTCTTGAATTCGAGGTCGATGATAAAATTATCGAAATCTGCCTTGGTCCAGATACACTCGTCCTTGGAAGCCGTCAGCACACCATCCCCAGACCAACTCCAGACTCCAGTCAGGGCATCGGTATTCGAGAAGTCTTTGGCAATTAAATCCTTCCAATCTTCGGCGTCTGGATGAGTCGTCGGAGGCACAGCCGACTCATCGGCAGCAGCCAGCGCAAAAAACGCAACGCAAGCGGCGCCAGACAGGACGGGAAGAAGCTTCGATTTCATCGCCGCTATGCTAAACCAAATCCTGACATTACACAAACCGATTAGATCCTAGAACCGGTCCCGGGAATCATCTCAATCTTCGCGCTCAGGCGCTTACAGATACCGGCTGCGGAAAGAATTTTAGAAGCGAATCGTCGCAGGCAGATACTTGGCGATGAGATCCGCGTAGTACGGGCGCAACTTGTTCCAATCTGGAACCACCGGACACTTGGAATAAAGGTCATACGGGTTGAATTGTTTCACCCATTTGAGGTGTTCACGATCGTGATTATCGCAAAGGTAGTCGTAATCCCCTTCCCTGTGCCATGCATAGAATGAATGGTAGCGGATCATGTAGAGAGCGGGCTCCGGCAGGTAATCCCTCATCAAGTGGTACATGTATTCGTCATGCCCCCACGAAAGATGAACATTGCGCAACCCGCAGCCTTCCTCATACACGCCGAAGCGGGTGTTGTAGCGCGGATCTTCGCTGTCCGGATTGTCAGCAAAGAACTCAGGGTAAACAATGTGATCGCTGAACTTGCAGCCAACTGGAAACGTATCCCCTACAACCGACCACTGAGGCTCGCCGAACAAACAAAGGACTTTCCCCAGATCATGCATGAGGCCAGTGAGCACGAACCAGTCCTCATGCCCGTCCGCACGGATCGCTTCAGATGCCTGCAGCAGGTGCTGCAGCTGATCAAGCTCGATGTCTGGATCAGAATCATCGACCAGGGTGTTGAGAAAATCGAGCCCCTCGAACACGGTCATCTCGCGCTTATCGAACGCCAGGTAGTGTTCCTTTTTACCGATGACGAAGTCATACGTCTGGTACTTGTGGTTCAGCCGATAGAACTCTCTGACCGTATCCCGCGCCGGTGCATCGTAGTTCCGGTATTCTTCCTTCTTTTTCTCGCCCGGCACCGGGTAGAGACCGTCCTGGACGAAATCTTCCCAGTCATCGAGAGTTCCCAGTGGTGTATGTTCTTGGTCGTTCGGCTGAATCATAACGTGAGGTGCAAATTTCTTCATGATTATGGCTGCTCCGCAAAAAATGGCAAGCAATCTGGAAGGCCTTGACTTGCATTGGCCTATTTCATGGTGTTTTTTGGTCTCGCAATGCGTGAACGTTTACAAAAAAGGGCCGGGGCAGGAGATCTTCAAAATCTCCAACCTATCGCCAAAACGGCTGGGGCAATCAAAGCCGTCTACGGTCGCATCGCGGCCTGGCTTGTTTTCCTGTACGGGGAACCCAAGGTCTGGCTGCTGGAAGTGGGGCTCGCCGGATATCTGGCCGGAATGTTCCTCTTTCCCAATTTTTTCTTTCACGCGACCTGGCTCATTTTCACCGTGGTTCTTCCGATCTGGCGATGGCGCCCCAGCGAGCTGAATTCAAAAGTCTACGACGACCTGGGCTTTTGGCTGTTGGCCGGCCTGCTTGGCTGGATGCTGGCGACTTCCATTTTTGTCTCGATTTCATCGATCGATTTGGGCAACGTCCTTGCGAGCGTGGTCGATGCGGGTGCGGTCCTGAGCATCTACGCCGGTGTCAGCGTTGTAGTCAGGCACCGGTTACAAGATTGGCGGCGCATCATCACGCCGTTTCCGATTGCCGGGGCGATCGCGATGATCATCAGCCTTCCCGTGTTCTACTGGATGCGGTCGGATGTGAATGCGTTCCCAACCGCCCGACTCCGAGATGTTCTGGTTCACATTGAGAACGGCGGCCTGCATCAGGTGTTGACCGGGCTTCTCTGCGGAGCGGCAGCGATGAGCGCAGCATGCCTGTATACAAAACGGGCGAACTGGAGAAAGCAGCTCCTGCTCCTGTCGTGCTTTGGGCTCCTCACTTCGTCATTGTTCCTTACCCACACGCGAGGAGCGATCCTTGCCCTGCTGGTGAGCTTCGCGGTCTACATGTTCACCCGAAAAGATCGCAGCTGGGTGTTACCTGGCATCATCCTGGCGATCGTAGGCGTCGCCTATGCCTTCCCCAGAGATCCGAAAGTGGATGATCTGGCAAGCCTCAGCACCAGCCCCGTGACGCATTTGATCGAACGGGGTGACGGCGGCCGGATCACTCTTTACAAGCATCTCTTCTCACGCATGGAGGGTGCCACTGAATTCATCGTCGGGAAGGGCCTGTGGGCGGACGATTCGGCGACCGAGGAACAGGTTGGTTGGTCGGTGGCCTTTCACCCTCACAGCATTTTCATGGCAACTTTCTACCATGGAGGGATTGCCGCCCTCCTGATGACCGTCTGCTTGCTGGGGTTTGGCCTTTACCGGGCGGTCGCGGTATTCAGGCAGACGGGAAACAGCACGTGGCTGGTCTTGTTGAGTTTTGGACTCGTCGGGCAAATTGTCGACGGCTCGCTGCCGTTTTCGATCATGACAGTGCCACGGATCGAACCCATCCTGCTCCTAGTCCCGATGGTCGGCGCTTCGGCAGCGTGGTGTGAATATGTGCG
>JAQCER010000473.1 GCA_027618625.1 Verrucomicrobiota bacterium | reverse complement strand
GGGTGACGGAGGCTGTTGAGACCGCGTCCACATGAGCGACCACGTCCCCCACTCCATATCCGTTTACCGCGTAGCCAAAGCGCATCTCGGCCGCCACCTTGTCGCCGTCGGTCACGGCGACCTCGCGCATGTTGTCACCGATGCGAGCAATCTTCATGCCCTGCATGTCGTGATGACCACGCGCGGCGCGCATCCAGGAAGCGAGTCGATCGCGAACTTCGGGATCGCTGTGGTGCCCGACGACTACCTTCCGCTCAAGGCGCATGCGAGTGTGAAGAAACCCAGCCTCGCGGTCTCCGTGCGCGGACTGGTGAAGATTCATGAAGTCCATGTCGATCTTACCCCATGGCAAATCTCGGCTGAATTGGGTGTGCAGGTGGAGGAAGGGCTTGAGCAGCGCAGACAGTCCACCGATCCACATCTTCGACGGCGAGAAGGTATGCATCCACAGGATCAGGCCAGCACAGGTGTCATCGTTGTTGGCTTCAAGGCAACGCGCCCGGACTTCTTCCGGTCGGGTCACGATCGGCTTGAAGACGACCTTGAGAGGAATCGTTCTGGCAGCACTGAGCGAGCGGGCAATCGCCTCAGCGTTGGCTGCGACTTGCTTCACGGCTTCGGGGCCGTAGAGGTGCTGACTACCGGTAACGAACCAGATTTCGGGGGATGCGAGATTCGTGATCATTTGAAATGAAATGGGAGTGACAGGTATCGCACGTCCACAAGAGGAAATGCAACTGAGATCCCTCCACATTTCGAAGATCGACCGCCGGTTATCGGGTGTGCGCGCTTGAATTTCAGGCTCCATCTTGGTATCGTTGCCAGTGGACCAACAAGCAAAGAAATTCCTGGCAACAGTTGCCGCCGCAGGTGGGACAACCATTTCTGCAATGACTCCCGCAGCTGCTCGCGAGATGTTCGCCGGACAAACGGCGATTTTTCTGCCGCCCAGGGAGGATGTTAGGGCTTCTGATTTTGTGGTTGCCTGCGAATCAGGAGATGGCGTTTCGTGTCGCCTCTACCGACCTGAAGGGAGCGATGATGCCATCCTCCCAGTGGTGCTCTATTTTCACGGTGGCGGCTGGGTGGTGGGAAGTGTGGCAACCCATGATACGCTATGCCAGCACCTGTGCCATTTCAGTGGCGCGGCCATCGTTTCGGTCGACTACCGACTCGCACCGGAGCACCCGTTTCCGGCAGCTGCGGATGATTGTTTCCGCGCCCTCGATTATGTCCATCGGAATGCCGCACTTCTCAAGCTCGATCCAAACAGGATCGCGCTGGCGGGCGATAGCGCCGGAGGTAATCTGGCTGCGCTGGTGAGCCAGGCGGCACGCGATCTGCGCGCCACTTCGAACGATCATCCTGCCATTGTGTTCCAGGCGTTGATCTACCCGGTCATCGATGCGGGATGCGATACCGTTTCCTACTCGGACTTCGCTACAGACTACGGACTGACCAAAGAACAAATGCAGTATTTCTGGAAATGCTACTGTGGCGGCGATGCTTCAAACGAGGCAGCAGCGTCTCCATTGCGAGGAGATAACCTGTCAGGTCTACCTGCCACCTGGATTTTGACTGCTGAGTTCGATGTGCTCCGGGACGAAGCCGAGAGCTATGCATTCAAGCTGAAGACCGCCGGAACCAAGGTCGATTTCGAGCGCTGGCGCGGACAGATTCACGGGTTCATCCACTATGCAGGATTCTTCGATGAAGGCCGCAGGGCTGTCGAGCGCGTGGCACAGAAGCTGAAGGCGGCTCTGAAGTGAGCAATTGCCGAAATCCGTGCTTGTCGACGCGCCCGCTGCACCGAAGTTGCGGCCGTGCCACGCAAACGCCCTAAACGTTCCAATCGCTCCGATCGCCCCGCCCGCAGGAAACACCAGCCCATGGGCATGGACATCCTCCATGAGGATCGGGACGTCATTGTCGTCAACAAGGCGGCTGGCCTGCTGACGATTGGCACTGGAAAAGATGGCGGCCGCACGGCGCATGCGGCTTTGACCGACTACGTGAAGAAGGGCAACCCCAAGTCCCGCGAGCAGATTTTCATCGTCCACCGGCTCGATCGCGATACCTCGGGCGCTATCGTGTTTGCCCGCACGGAGGCGGCAAAGATCACGCTGCAGAGCAACTGGAAGCGCGCTGAAAAGACTTACCTCGCATTTGTGGAAGGCCATCCAGAACCGGCCGAGGACACAATCACCACTTACCTCGCTGAGAACTCCGCACGGCGCGTTTTTTCCACCCTGGATCCAAAAGAAGGCAAGCTGTCGCACACCAGATACAAAGTGATCAAGACCGTAGGCGATCGCTCCCTGATGGAGATTTACCTGTTGACCGGTCGCAAGAATCAGATCCGCGTTCACCTTGCCGACAAAGGATGGCCGATCGTCGGCGACTCGAAATATGGGCGCAAAATTCGCGACAACAAGCGACTGGCGCTGCACTCCTATGTACTCAGCTTTGACCATCCGTTCCACGGCGAAAGGATGACGATCACTGCTCCGGTGCCGGAAACGTTCTACCGGATGGCAGCGGCACCTGCTCCTGAGCCACCTCGCGAACCAAACGGGGAACGGAATCGCAAGGCGGTCCAACGCGGCGATCGGTCGTGAGTTGCACCTTGCACCACTTTCTGTAGAAGAGGTAAAAGTCACCCCATGGTCAATCGCTTCTACAATGCATTCGATCTCGAAAGTCTTGCGCCCGAACCCGCAGGTTCCGGCGACCACCGCACCGTATTCCAGCGGAATCGGGACCGGATTATCTACACTTCGGCATTCCGGCGCCTGCAGAACAAGACGCAGGTGTTCCTTTCCGGCGATTACGATTTCTACCGCACGCGGCTGACCCATTCAATCGAAGTATCACAGATCGGTCGCAGTATTTGTTCTTATCTGCAGAGCACGTCACCGCTGCTCGACTATGATTTTTTTGTCGATCCCGATGTTGTGGAAGCCAGTTGTCTTGCGCATGACATCGGCCACCCACCGTTCGGGCACACGGGAGAGCGCACATTGAACAGCCTGATGCGGCCATATGGAGGATTCGAGGGCAACGCGCAGACGCTGCGCATGTTGACCGAAACGATTTTTTCCAACAGCGGTCGCGGCATGAATCCATGCCGGGCGTTTCTCGACGGTGTGCTCAAATACAAAACGCTGCACAACGAGCTGGACAATCCAGAGAGCCACTTTCTCTACGACCCCCAGAATTGTTACATCGATTTCGTTTACGGTTACCAGGCATTCCCACTGGAGCTGACGCCAGGTAACGCCCGCGATGGATTCAAGTCTATCGAGTGCGAGATCATGGACTGGGCCGATGACACCGCGTATTCGCTCAACGACCTGATGGATGGTATCAACGCCGGGTTCATCACCTTGGAGAAACTGGAACGCTGGGCGGCAGGAGCATCACTCAACGAAACCGAAGTCGGTCACGTGGAGCAGCTGATGCGTGCGATCCGCGATGCGCGGGTGGAAGGCCGTCTGGGGCGCAAAGTGGGCGCGTTCATTGCCGCATGCACGCTTGAGAAAGACGTGAACTTCCTCAGCGCCACCACCAACCGCCATCGCTATCGCCTGAAGATCGCCGCCGAAGCAAAGGCCGAGGCTGAAGTGTATAAGAAGATTTCCCTGAATCTCGTTTTCCGCTCACAGGAACTGCATCAACTCGATCACAAAGCCGACTACGTCCTCACGCGCCTCTTCCGAGTGCTGGAAAAACGTTACGTGGCAGGGGAAGGAAGACTCCGCCTGCTACCAGAGCCCCAGGAGCAAGCCATCCTGCGAGCGCCCGAACCCGCCCACCGCGCCCGCCTCGTCTGCGACGCCATCGCGGCAATGACTGACGGCTTTGCCACGCGCACTTACAAGCGACTCTTCGATGCCGACTTTGGCTCAATCGCCGATCTGGTTTGACATCACTTTGGCTGCGTTGGGCAATCACCGTCCGGCAGGCAATGATCACCAAGGCATGGCAGATGGCTCTGAAGGAATGTTGAAATTTCGGGCCGTCAAGGCGTGCCTAGATCTTCAAATACGTCCGTGGAAATTCTGGATCATGAGAGGCGCACCGCGGGCGGACCATGGGCGGGCGCCCTGCCTCCAGTGGTCACCACGCCCGCACCCGGCATGCACACCTTCACGCTAATGCGGTCCGACGGCGGCGCTGCAAGGCGCTTCTA
>JAQCER010000472.1 GCA_027618625.1 Verrucomicrobiota bacterium | reverse complement strand
GATCGCGGCTGGATCTTTGGCATAATCCTTGCGCTCCATAAGAAGCTTCAAAGCAGCTTTGTCACGACCGACACTCCCCATCATCACGACATATCGAAGTAGTAACTCGCGACTATCCGGGTAAGCCTCCAGCCCGCTGTGAAAGGCGCTTTCTGCCTGCTCATATTTCCCAGCCAAGGCACAGGTTTCGGCTAGTTCGACAAAATCGGGAACAATCGGAGAGGTAGTCGCTGCCATGCGTGCCTCCAGTGCTACGATCGCTGCTGCATCGTCTCCCAAAGCGGTGGCTACGTGAAAGAAATCACTCGCTGAGTCGCGGTCGTGGGCAGGCATTGCAGCGTAGTGATCCATCGCCTCCTGATGTTTTCCTGAAGACACTAACACGCGTCCCAAAGCAGAAGCCGCCTTCGAGCGGGGCTCTGCAACATAGGCTTTCCCCAGCACTTCGAGCGCAGACTCGCGATGCCCATTCTCGTCCAGAATCACCCCAAGAATCGTTTGAAATTCCGCCGTCCTCTCGGGCTCAGTAGCCATCAGCCGGGAATAGACGCGCTGGGTTTCAGGGATCATGCCTGCCTTTCCTACGAGATCGGCCAATTGATGAAGCTCATCGAGAGACAACGACGCCTCGTTCTCAAGCAGAATCACAGTCAAGTCTTCGCCACGGTAGAGCCCAGGCTGAAGTGCAGAGCAACGTGCCCGGGCTTGGACATCCCCAAGTATGGCGAGCCGCGCGTAGACATCGAATGCGCGATTGGGATTCTTGTTCCACTCAGAGAACTCGGCCAATTGTCGGCCGAATCGTTCGAAGCTTTTAACGTCGGCAATCGACTCTTTCCCATCAGGATTCAAGGTTCCTTGCAATATCCGATTCGATTCGAGTCTCAGCTCAAGAGCCTCGGCCGCGCGAGCGACGTTCCCGCTCGCTCTGGAGTCGCCGAGAAACTGTAGCAGTTCTGCATCGAGCTGACCCGTTGCCAGCGCATCGGGCGCGTGCTCCTTCAGCAACAGATTCCAGAGATGAAGCGCCGCAGCGTGGCCGTCGTCGATGGCGCCAGTCTCAAACGCGAGGTCTTTGAAAGTCGCATTGAACTCTGTCGGCAGGTTCGCAAGACCGAGTTCCTCTACCAGATCCCTCATAAGGTCAAACCCAGGCTTAACCTCGCCCGCTTTCCGGTATGCCTGTACGGCGAACAGCACCGCGTCCGGTGACCTGGGCATCGTTTCTTTCACATACCCTGACAGCGATTTGACCAGCTCCTCGTGATTCTCGCCTTTACCCTCGCCCTCGCATTTTAGGATCAAGCCTACAGCGATGGCCGCTTTCTGTGCAGGCGGAATGGATGCAGTTCGCTGAAGGCTGTTAAAAACTACCGCAGGATTCTGAGCTTCCGCAACCATCGCCAGGACGGTTCCAAACTGCCGAGGATCCTGCCATTGTTCATCGGTCAGATTCGTCGCGAGAAACGGCAGCATGGAGCCGTCGGCATCACCATGCAATCGCTTCGATGCCAACTCTCTCACCCTGCCCGAAGCTTCATCCTGCAGCAGTCCGTGCACGATCCTGCTTTCACTCGGGATGATGGCCACCGCAGCGAGCAGAAAAACTGCCACGGCTAAAACGACCAAGAGCCGCGGCAACAATGCGCCCTCCTTTGCTTGTGGTTCGGTAGTTCTATTCATCACAGCGGGTTGAGGACTGCCGAACATACCGGCGGCAGCCTGAGTTGAAGTGTTCCGTCCGGAGTTGCTCTCACCGTCGTCCGCACGTTCTCAATGGTTAGCTCGTAGTCCCGACCAGGCTCCGCTCCCCCAAAAACAGTCTCTGCCTCACGAAGCCCCGATTGCTTAAACCGGGCACTGTTAGCGCTCAATGTTTCGAACTCGATGGCGTTGGTCGTTTTCTGCAAAAACAATGACCGCTCGGCCCCAGTCGAATCCCCCATCTGCAGCACGGTCTCAGCGCGTCCGTCGGTGTGGATGTAGAACCAGTCTTCAAAGCGGTGGTATCCGGTAACTCCGGAACTGGCCGACATCAGGGGAATTCCAGCACTGGCAGGCATGCGGAATGTGCGCAGGTGTCCGCCATTTACCAAGCGCCACCGGCGATCGCCGTCCTGATACACTTGGGTCGAATGACTATCGAGCGTCACCCTGACAAAGTCCCCCGCAGTCACTGCGTGCAACGGTTGCTCCATACACCAGCGATACACGCGATCCAACGCCGACAGCGGCCCCACCAGTGCTCCGCTGTAAAAGTGGTAGTAGACATTGACCGGTTTCAGCCGACGTGGAGTCTCGGTCAGCTGATATGTCTCAAGAACTTCGGAGAACCCTGTCTTGCTCGTCCCCTGCCAGTCTTGCGTATAAACGAAATCGTTCTGGTTTGGGGCCAGGACTTGAATTTGATCATCCCAATACATGATTCTCGGTGCTACTCCAGCAACGCCGGGATAGCGGCGCGAGATCACCGTATCCCCTCCATTCATGTTTCCAAGCTGGTGCTTCGCAGCCGCCCGCAAGGCAACAACACCAGGCTGGCAATTGCCTGACCACAGGACCAGCTCTACTTTCTTGCCTGCGGGCAACAGAGACTGAACATAGCGTGAAGAACCTCCGATCTCACGTTCAAGATCGATTTGAGAGTAATCGACGTCAGGATTCAACTTCAGGTTGCGTGTCTCGTATTCTTCCTCGTATGGGAGATCGCCATCCAGCCAGACGAACGGATGTGAATACGTGTGGGTCGCACATTCCACATTGGGGAGAGCGAACATTTCTCTCGCGATCCGCTCCAACTCTGGTGCCGTCTCAGCCTTCTGCCCGAACTCGTGTGCCCGCACGTTCGCCTCGACGATCGATGCCGTTACCGGAACAGGATACTTCTTGAGGATGCGCTCAAGAATGATTTCTCCACAAGTAGCACCGCCCCGCAAGTTGCTCAGCGAAGCAAAGCCATCACCATCGATGTGACTCAAGAATACCCGCAGGCCATTTCGAGTAGTCGGATCTGGCGCAGGGAACTCACCCACAGGCCAGATCCGGGCTAGATACTTGTAGAGGTCCACCAGTAAGAGCGTCTGCTTCAGGGACGGTTGAAACTCCAGGTAGGGGTCGAGCACCATGCCGCCCCAGTCGGCCAGGAATACGGGATCGAAGCGAGCTGACTCGCCAGTGGCTGCACGTGCGATCACCGACAAGAAGACGTCGGCATCCTCGGGTGCCCGGAGGCTGGAAGTCGCCACATTCCGCGGCCGGACTTCCGCTTCAAAATTCATCATCTGCGGATCCAGCGACACGATCCCTGTTGTCTGTGGAAAGCGAATGACCGATCCGTCGCCCCGGAGCTTCAATACCCTCGCCACCTTCGCGGAGACTTCAGGACTCGAGAATGGATAAGGCCCAATTACGAGGATCGGAATTCCTGCTGCCTTTGCCTCGATCACTGCAGCAGCCGCATAGTCTTCAATCACCTCTGGCACATGGAGCGAACCATCGACGATCAACCCGCCGTAACGGGACAGCTCTCCGGTTTTCAACTTACCTTCTTTCAGGAGGTTATGGTAACGCAGTTCGTACCCCATCCACTCCAGTGGCGTTTGCGGTCTGCGGGCGGCTGTCGTGTCGCGAGGCCACCCCATATCCTCGGCGAATTCCCGGGCATCGTTGCCAAACAATACCAGTAACTCCCGCTTGATCGGTACCAGCGTCCCTGAGCTCTTGGTGTCAGATGCAGTGCCATCGGAAGCTCCGATCGAAGCAACCAATGTCAAAACTGCAACTAATAAGCATAAGCGCGCCACGGTTTTGCGACTTTACGCGATCGCTTTCTAATTACAAGAACAAGCAAAACTTTTCCGATTAAATGTATTTACTGCTGTTTATTAGTTTTTTGACAAAATAAACGATTAAGAGCCTTTGAATATTTGAAAAAATAACCTATTTTATATTTATCAGATTTTCTGTATTATCAATGAATCCTGAGTCGAACCCGCTGCAAGTCTCCGCGATCGTGAAAGCCGAGATTGTAGTTTTGTCGTGGAATATGGCGCTGACGGATCCAGGCCTGGCACAATCGGACAATCGGTCGGTAGATGGAGCACCATTGGTGGTGGAACAGGGAGCGGAGGAAATTCAGAGCTCACTTTCTGAGTTAAAATCCTGGAGAATGGGGGCAGATAGAATTGTCTGAAATCTG
>JAQCER010000471.1 GCA_027618625.1 Verrucomicrobiota bacterium | reverse complement strand
CAATATTGAAAACCTCCCGCAACCTCTCGCCGGACTCCCCGCCGACATCGACACCCGCATCAGCACCATGAAACGAAACGACAACGGGCAACCGGCAGCACCGCAGCACTGGCAGTAACTCCACTGCGACATGGCCAAAATAGACGTGCATGAGCTCCGATCGCGTGCGCTTCAACTCATACAAAATATCGCGCGACTCGCGAAAGGACAGCGGGACTGCCGAGTGCCTGCAGCAGCTGCGATACCAGAAGCGGCGAAAAAACCGCAGCGGATGCTTGGCGATCGGCCTGACCTTTTTCTTCCAATACCAGAACGCTTCCTCATTTTCACGGCTGCGGGTGATGACGATCGACTCGAACTCACCCGCCGCCTGCAACCCGGTGATCTGCCGGTAGAGGTGCTGCATATCAGGCTTAAGGAAGGTGGAGCAAAAGTGGGCGACAACGGGCACAGCAACCTTAATGCCCCACGCCGCTGCCGATTGCAAACCCTGTGGGCGGCTGCTCACTTTTCGCTGAACAACGCGTCCAGCGTCACCTCGGCTGCGATCAGTTCGTGGAACCAAGAATTTTTTACGCAGCCGTAGGTGGTCACCATCACTGGCAAGATCGATTTCCGGGTGCCAGTGACTTGGCGGAACACACTGATCTTCCGGCGTAGGGCTTCGGCGTAGAGTTTGTCGATGGTAAACTCGGCTTCTGCATATTTGATTTCGCAGAGGTTGATGCAGTGGTCGGCCCGGTCGAGCAGCATATCGATTTGCGCTCCGGGAAGCCCGCTGGCTTTGTCTGGAACGTGGATCCAACTGGAAATTTCGGTCTGCACTCCAGCGATTCCGAGTGCCGCTTCGATCTGTTGCGCATGCCGGTGGCAGACGCCCTCGAAAGCGTAGCCGCTCCATGCGCGCCATGCTGGGGAATCCCTGACCGCCAACCAATGGCCGACCTTTTTGTGGGGCTTGCCGCCCATCCATTTGAGCGAAAAATGGGAGAACTCGTCAATAAGTCGGTAGAGCGACTCCCTACTCGTTTTGCCTATCCCGGGCGTTTGCTCGATGAATCCAGACTCTTCAAGTTCGACTAGGTGCTTGGACAAGGTGCCACCCGAGGGGAGTTGTGTGTACCTGAGCACTTCCTTCCGCGTCATCCCACTGGGCTTGGAAGCCAAAGCCTTGACGATAGCAATATGGCGATCAGCCTGGTCGAAGAGTGATCGAAAAACGTTGTTGAACTCATCTCGCAGGGGACTTTCCGCACGAAAGCAGAGGGCGTCGATGTTTTGCGCCACCGAGGCCGAAGGATCGATCTCTTTGAGATAGAACGGGACTCCACCTACGACCATGTAGAGTTCGACGATATCCTTCCGCGCCCATTTCGCGTGGCGTAGCCGGGCGTATTCTTCCACTTCTCGAAGGCTGAATGGCGTCAGGCGCACCTGCCTGGTGACGCGATTGTGCAGACCACCTTTGTTCCCAAGAATATTCGACAGCATCCATGATGCTGCGGAGCCACAAATCACGACCATCAGGCGCTCCTCCTTGGATGCCCAGTGATTCCAAAAGTGCTCAAAGGCAGGGAGAAAGCGCGAGCGCGGAGCCGCCAGCCACGGCAGCTCATCAAAAAACAGGACTTCACGCGTCTTCGTCCGACGCCGTTTCCAAGATGCCTCAAGCAACTCGATCAACATCTGAAAAGCCTGCTGCCAACTGCCGGGTGGCTCAGGCGCGATCGGAACCAGACCAGAAGCCGAAAGCGCTGCGGCAAAGTTGCTTAGTTGCTCGGAAAGTGAGGCCCCCGCAGAGCCAGTCATCTCAAACCGCATCGATTTTTCGAAGTGATTTCGAATCAAAAACGTCTTCCCTATCCGGCGTCTGCCGTACACTGCAAGCATCTCTGGCTCGCCAGATTCCAGCAAGCGGTTAAATATCGACCTATGTTCTTGTCTACCAATGATTTCCATATCTACCAAGAGGCGTATGATGCAGGTTTAATCCAGCCACATCTCCGATTTTTCAATAGATTTGGCTGAGTTGACTGTGAATCAACTCAGCCAAATGTCTATAAATTTGCGTGCTTTGGCTGAGTTGAATGCCCCGCTCATCTGCCATTCCGCTGGGGAAGACGTTCATTCGAGCCTGCCGGAACCGCCAGAAATTCACAGCCAGTGCAGAGATTTCTCCGACCGCAGCGGTCTCGCCAGCAACCGACGGTTTCGACACGAGCCCGGGCTAGGCGCTCAAGATGATCCGCCGCTAGGCCTTTCAAAACGACGAGATCACCGGGCTGGAGAATGGTCGTGAGAAAGTCGTGTGCTTCCTTGATGGTGTGAAAGGCCTGAATTTTTTTGCTCGCGAGCAGTGACTCATTGAGTTGCCCAGCGGCTTCCCCAACGACGACGATCATGTCCAGTTGATCGAGAGCCGAGTTGATCAATCGGCGAAACTTGCGCGCTTTGTTCCCCGGGTTGTCTGACATTTCGCCCAAAACGAGAACCTTCCTCTGCGCGTCGGCTGCGCACAGGAATCCGATCGTCAACGGCAGCCCCCACCACGGCGCTTTGTAGTCATCACGGATAAAGGTGACACCGTCCGGCGCCTTCACTTCACTCATCCTGCCGTCGACCGGTTCGATCTCGCTGAGCGCGGCGATCGCTTCTTCAATCGGCATTCCGCAGGTGTGCGCAGCGGCGATGCAAGCGAGTAGATTCGGCACCAGGTGGCAACCAAAAAGACGTGACTGCAAATGGTAGGACTTGCCCTCGTGCTCCAATCGGAACCCGACCGCCGAGGGCCAGTTCGCTGCGACAGCGTGCGCGCGATAGTCCGCATCCTTTTCAATCCCGAACGTCACAATCCTCGCCTTTGTCTCTCCAGCCATCGCGGCTACACGTGGATCATCTGCATTGAGAATGGCGACTCCATCGGAAGGCAATGCCCGCACCAGATCAGCCTTCTCGTGAGCGATAGCATCCTCGCTGCGGAACTGTGCGTAGTGATCGGTGCCCACATTCATGACCACGCCGATCTCCGGTCGGAAGATGCGGCAGTTGTGGCGGATGTGGCCGGGATTCATGGTGCCGATCTCCTGCACCACCGCGTTGTGGCTTGAGGTTACTCTTAACAAACACACGGGCAGAGCTTCCGGAAGATTGCCCCCGGAGGGTTTCGGACACCGCCCTCGCTTCCTCAGCACCTCGGTCAGCAAATGCACGGTGGTCGACTTCCCGCAACTGCCGGTGACGCCGATCCATCGAATATCCGCCACCTTCCCCAAATGATTGCGATGCCGCGCTGCACGGTGTTCGCGCAGGCGTTTCACAACGGTTCCGACGATACGACGCAGCTTTTTACGCACGATGACGCCTCCGCCTGAAATTCATTGTAAAGTAACGGCTTTCCATGACCTATGATCGTTGTTCAGCAGTGGCATCCGGGCCCGCCGGTATTACCAGGAGATCACACTCGGAACAGAGGTGCTTTCGCCCGCAGCGACTTCTCCAGCAACCCACGGTCTCAACCCGCGCCCGCGCCAGCCGTTCCAAATGATCTGCCACGATTCCTTTCAACACCACGAGATCGCCCGACAGCAGAAACGACGCCAGATAGCGGCGCGCCTCATCGATGGTATCGCAGACTTCCACCCGCTCGTGCTCCAGCAGGGCACTGTTCAACTTCCGCCCTGCGGGCCCCACCACCACGATGCATGCCACATGATCGAGAGCAGAATTGATCACCCTCCGGAACTTCGTTGCCTTATCGCCCGGGTTATCGGACATCTCCCCTAACACTAACACCTTGCGCATCGCCTGAGCATCTCTGATGAACTCCACGGTGAAAGGCAGCCCCCACCAGGGTGCCTTGTAGTCATCGCGAATGAAAGTCACACCGTCCGGTGACTTCACCTCGCTCATGCGCCCTTCCAGGGGCACAATTTCACGCACGGCGGCGACGGCATCTTCCAGCGGCATGCCGGCAATATGGGCTGTGGCCAGACTCGCCAGCACGTTCGGCGCGAAGTGAGCACCGAACAATCCCGTCTCCACGCGATGCTCTTTGCCATCGTGCTCGAGAACAAAGGACACTCCCTTCGGCCACACAGCGGATACATCTCTCGCCCGATAATCCGCATCCTGTTCAATGCCGAAGGTCACAGTGCGCGCCGCCGAGGACCTGGCCATCGCAGCGACCCGCGGATCGTCCGCA
>JAQCER010000470.1 GCA_027618625.1 Verrucomicrobiota bacterium | reverse complement strand
CGGGCGTTTTCGAACCGGGTGACTCCGACGCGGTTGCGAAGCGCTTCGCTCAGGAGCCGTTCCCAAGCCGCTCCTCCCCACTCGGCGAAATATCCAAGATTCTCCAAGGGAGCTGCGGCGATGCGGTCTTCCACAGTCATGGGCGAGATTTCGGGTTTCGGTGGAATAGCATCGGAGGCGGGCAGCGTAGTAGAGATCCGGCCGGTGGCAAGGTGACGATTGTCCTGTTTTTCGCTCGCACGGATGGGCCGTCCAGATGGTTATTTTTTGCGATTGACTTGTAGGTTCTGTTCGCTGAAGTAACTGAGGTTTCTGGGGCAACTGCGAGGGCCAATCACGAACGATGTACATTCTGGGAATCTCAGCCTTTTACCACGATTCCGCCGCTGCGTTGCTCAGGGATGGCGAAATCATCGCGGCCGCCCAAGAAGAAAGATTCACCCGAAAGAAGCACGACTTCGCCTTCCCGGAGCGGGCGATCGATTATTGCCTGAAGGAAGTCGGCATCGGCCTGGCGGACTTTGCGTTTGTGGCATTTTACGAGAAGCCGTTGCAGAGATTTGATCGGTTGATCGAGACTTATCTGGCATTTGCTCCGTCGGGATTCAAGTCGTTCAGCAAGGCGATTCCGCTCTGGGCCAAGGAGAAGCTTTTTCAGCGCCGGGAAATGCGGCGCAAGCTCCCCGGTTACCAAGGCCCGTTCGTTTACCCCGAGCATCATCAATCTCATGCAGCCAGTGCGTTCTTTCCGTCACCCTTCGATCGTGCAGCAGTCCTGACGATCGATGGAGTTGGCGAATGGGCCAGCGCCAGCATCGGCCTTGGTGAGGGCAATAAGCTGACTCTGGTGAAAGAGATGCACTTTCCGCATTCCGTCGGACTGCTCTATTCTGCCTTCACCTATTACACCGGATTCCGCGTGAACTCGGGCGAGTACAAATTGATGGGGTTGGCTCCTTACGGTGAGCCGAGATTTGCTGATGTCATCCGGGAGAAGCTCGTGCGCATCTATGACGATGGCTCCATCTGGCTGGACATGGATTACTTCAACTACTGCCAGGGGTTGACCATGACGTCGGAAAGGTTCCATCAGCTTTTTGGTAGAGCACCGCGCACCGCTGAAACAGCCTTGAGCCAGCTCGACATGGATCTTGCGGCTTCGATTCAGGTCGTGACCGAGGAGATCATGGTGAAGATGGCGCGCTACGCTCGTGAGGTTACAGGCGCGAATAACTTGTGTCTCGCTGGCGGCGTCGCGCTCAATTGCGTGGGGAACGGCAAGATCCTGCGCGAGAAAATCTTTGACGAAATCTGGATTCAACCTGCTGCTGGTGATGCGGGCGGCGCGCTGGGCGCAGCGCAGTTTGTCTGGCATCACCTGCTTGAACGTGAGCGCAAGCCCGCTGGTAAGGATTCGCAAAAGGGCAGCTGCCTGGGTTACTGCCCGACCCACGAGGAAACGGAATCGTTCCTGAAGTCCGCAGGGGCAAAGTGGCACCATCATGACAACGAGAAGGATCTGCTCGACTCCGTTGCTGCTGCCATGGCCGATGGCAAAGTAGTGGGTTGGTCGAGTGGGCGAATGGAATACGGTCCGCGTGCATTGGGCGCTCGCAGCATCATTGGCGACGCACGCAGGGAGGGAATGCAGAGCATCATGAATCGCAAAATCAAGTTCCGCGAATCATTCCGGCCCTTCGCGCCTTGCGTGCTTGTGGAGGACGTAGCAGATTACTTTGATCTTGAAGGCGAGTCTCCCTACATGCTGCTGGTCGCTCCGGTGAAGGAGTCGATTCGCACTCCTCTCACCGCGGAGGAGGAAGCAGCGATGAAGGATCCTGACCTGAGAATCCGGGTCAATGTGAAACGTTCGGAGCTGCCGGCGATCACTCACGTCGACTACTCAGCCCGAATCCAGACAGTGGATGAAGAAAGGCATGGGCGTTGTTACCGACTGATGAGGCGCTTCAAAGAACTGACCGGATGTGGAGTGATCATCAATACAAGCTTCAACATCCGCGGCGAGCCGATCGTGCGGACTCCCGAAGAGGCCTACAATTGCTTTATGAAGACGCACATGGATGTGCTTGTGATCGAAGACTGCGTTCTCTTCAAATCAGAGCAGGCGAACGTTGACAAAAAACTGATGGAACACTACCGGGAATCCTTTCCTCTCGACTAATGGCTGCACCTTTAAGATACCTCTACAATAATTATTCGAAGGGCGAATGGGTCCGGAAGTTACATCGGATCTATGTGAACTCGCCCCTCGTAGCGCGTTGGCATTTCGGCATCGATTGTCCGCCGATGGATGTGGCGGCGCTGTACGACATCACCACGCTTCTGCTCAAGTGGCATCTGAAGCCAATCTTGAAAGAACATCGCGACTGGAAGGTGCTTGAGATTGGCGTGGGACCGTTTGCGATCCTCAGTGGATACCTTTCCCAGTACACGCATCAACCGATCGACACTTTCGATATCCGCAAGGATCTGGTGGAGTCTGCCTTGAGGACGCAGAAAATGAACGGCCTCGATAATCTGAATATCTTTGAGTCAAACTTGTTCGCGAACGTCCCTCCTGGTTCCGTTTACGACCTTATTTTCTGGAATCTGCCTTACTATGCAGATCCAGAAAAATATTTGGCCGGACTGTTCGAGCAGGCGCCACCGTATCTCGCGCCACGGGGAGTCATGGTGCTGGGTTACAATTCGAAACCGCTTCCCAGAGCACGCATTCTTGAAATCCTGGAACGCTATCCCAAGTTGCGTCTCGTTGATGTGCGCACCTACCTGTGGAACATGCACGAAATCGTGACTGTTGGTCTCGCTGATGGTTAATCCATTTGCAGACATCGACTGGAATCCCGATCGCCCGGCAGTCAAAGCGTTTGGCCGCATCGTCATGATCGTCGGCATCATCGTCGCGCCGAGTGCGTTCGGACTCTACCGATGGCTGGACACGGGATTCTTCCTGTTCATTTCGCGCTTGTTCAGCGTATTCCTCTGCCTGGGAGTCATTTCATGCTTTGCCCCGGCTCTCGGAAAATACATCTACAAAGTGTGGTACTTCCTGTCCGCCTGCATCGGGCTGGTGGTGACCAATGTCCTGCTGCTGCTGTTTTTCTACGGGTTCTTTACCCCCATCGCTTTGTTCATGCGCTACATAGTTCGCCGGGATCCACTCACTCTCAAGCAGCCGTCCGCCACAACATGGCGTGATCACGCGGTGCCTGCCAGCATCTCGCAGTACTATCGTCAGTACTAGAAACTGGTGCAGGAATGGATGCTCGCGTTCTTGCCTTTTCCGGTTGGATTCGTCACCGTGCTGCCGTGCTGAATAAACATCGGCAACCTGACTACTATGATACGAATCTACAAAGACACTGACGGCACGATTCTGATGGAGCGTGATGGCGAATGGCGGACCGTTGCGGGATTTTCCTTAGATGCCCTCTTTCAGCAGGCGGATCCCGCAGCTCATGCTGCTGCTGCCTTTGAGACGGGCACGCTGCAGCAGCAGGCAGCCTCTGCCGGTGCCTGGGCTGCGCCGATCGGCAACCAGGAAGTGTGGGCGGCCGGTGTCACTTACTATCGCAGTCGCGAGGCGCGGATGGAGGAGTCCGAGGCTTCGGGCGGCGATCGATTCTACAACATGGTTTACGACGCGGTTCGGCCCGAGCTCTTCTTCAAAGCGACCGCTGCCCGGACGCGTGGACATCTGGCTCCTGTTCGAGTCCGTGCGGATTCGAATTGGGATGTACCAGAGCCAGAGTTGACCCTTGCAATCAACAGTGCGGGCAAAGTCTTTGGCTACACCATCGGCAATGATATGAGTTCGCGGGAGATCGAAGGTGAGAACCCGCTCTATCTGCCGCAAGCGAAGGTCTACCGTGGATCCTGCGCGATCGGACCTGCGCTCACGATTCCAGATGCGCCGTTGCCCGGCACCACCGTCATTCATCTGGAAATTTACCGCATAGGTGAAATGATTTTTACTGGCGAGACGGCGATCGACCAGATCAAGCGTGGATTTGATGAACTTGCAGGCTTCCTGTTTACCGAGAATGAATTCCCTGACGGAGCATTCCTCATGACGGGAACTGGTGTCGTCCCGGGCGACGGGTTTACTCTTCGGTCGGGCGACGTGATCCGAATCTCCATCGATGGACTGGGTATCCTTGAAAATCCGGTCGAATGAAGATA
>JAQCER010000469.1 GCA_027618625.1 Verrucomicrobiota bacterium | reverse complement strand
GGCCAGGGCATTGTATCTTGACGGCAAGGTTTCGGAGGCCGCTGTTCGGGTGGAAAAGCTCATTGAAGAGCACCCGAATTTCGCGCCAGCGTATTCCTTTCTCAGCCGCATCTATTTGAGCGAAGACAACAAGACTCAGGCAATCGCCGCCTATCGCACCGCGTTGAGCAAGTCCAAGGACACGATCGATGAAGGACTCGCCCGAGAGCTGGGCATTGCAGCGTCGGGGGAAGGCGAATCAAAAGCAGGAGGAGGGCGCTCGCGGCAGGCTGCAGGGGCATCTGCTCAGGGCTGGCAGGAAAGCGATGCGGATCCCTTCGGTCACGGAGCCGAATGGGATGAGGATTCTGCGGAAGACGACGAGGATAGTGACCTTGATGAGGAAGCATTTTTCTTTGGCGGATCGGATGACGAAAAGTCTGCTCTTGAGGCGTTTGCTGAGGTGAGCCGTCCGGACTTGAAATTCTCCGACGTCGGTGGAATGGACGCGCTGAAAGAGCAGATCCGGATGAAGATCCTCTATCCGCTTGAGAAGCCGGAACTGTTTAAAGCCTATGGCAAAAAAGTGGGCGGGGGCGTGCTGCTTTACGGCCCTCCGGGATGTGGAAAAACATTGATCAGTAGGGCGACGGCCGGGGAAATCAACGCAAGCTTCTATTCAATCGGGCTGCACGACATTCTGGATATGTGGATCGGGAACAGTGAGAAGAACCTGCACCAGATCTTTGAAATGGCGCGCCGCAATGCGCCTGCGGTGCTGTTCTTCGATGAAGTGGACGCGCTGGCTGCTGACCGCAAGGATCTCCGCCAGAGCGCCGGCCGAACCGTGATCAATCAATTCCTGTCCGAGCTTGATAGCGGTGACGACGCGAACGAAGGTGTTCTGGTGCTCGGCGCGACCAACGCCCCATGGCACATTGATGGTGCATTCCGGCGACCCGGCAGGTTTGATCGGACGATTTTTGTTCCTCCGCCAGATGATGACGCACGGGTTGCGATTCTTGAAGTGCTCGTGCGGGACAAGCCGGTGGACAATCTGGACTTGTGGGCACTGGCTAAGAAAACGCAGCAATTTTCGGGTGCCGATTTGAAGGCAGTGTTTGATATTGCTACCGAGTCTGCACTGGAGTCGGCGATGAAGAATGGTCGGATCGTGCCACTGACGACAAAATCCCTCATTGCTGCAGCGAAGGAAGTGAAACCGTCGGCGAAAGGTTGGTTCGACAGTGGAAAGAACTACGCCCTTTACGCGAACCAGGGAGGGTTCTACGACGACGTTCTCGATTATCTCGGAATCAGGAAATGAGGAATGGCGTACCACGCATCCATTCATCTAAGGCGCGCGAATCTGCTACTGGCGCAAGGACGCTATGCAGATGCCGAGGCGTTTTTTCGCCAGGCGCTCGCTGAAGATGCGGACGATCCGCAGGTGCTCGGTCGGTTCTCGCTCTGTCTGGGGTGTCTGGGAAAGAACAAAGAGGGGTTGGAGGCTCTTGATCGGGCATTGCTGAGGACTCCGGACGTGGCTGTCCTCCACTCTCAGAAAGCACTGTTGCTGGCGGACGAGCAACGGTTCGCTCTGGCGAAGAAAAGCGCCGAGGAAGCGATGCGTTTGGATCCAGACCTGGCACTGGCGTATGCCGCACGTTCCGAGATCAGTGCAGGATTGCACGAATGGAAAGAAGCCGAGGCTCAGGCACGGCGAGCGCTGCAACGCGAGGCCGGGAACCTGCTGGCGCAGAATGTTCTGTCCCATGCCCTTTTGATGCAGGGCAAAGAGGACGAAAATGACGCAAATCTCGCTGCCCGCCTGGCGGAAGACGCTGAGGATCCGTACACTCATTGCAATGTGGGCCGGGCGGCCCTGCGGCGCGGGGATGCCAAGGCGGCGCAACAGCATTTTAAAATCGCGCTGGGCCTGGATCCTACCATCGACGAAGCCCGCGAAGGGTTGCTCGACGCTTTCCGGCTTCCCTCCCGCCTCGACCAGTGGTTCCTTGCATTCTCTTTCTTTGTGGCAAAATTCAGCAATAAAGCTCGACTCTGGCTGGTGCTGGGAGTTCTGTTAGGTTACCAATTGCTCTACCAGGTGTTTGCACAGGTCGCGCCAGTAATCGGTCTGGGTCTGGCGCTGTTTTATTTCCTGTTCGTACTCTGGTCATTTGTCGGTCGCGGGCTCGGGACATTGATCATCCTTGCCGATCGCTCGGCGCGCAATGCTTTGAACCCAAGCGAACTTCGTGAAGGGCTGGTGGGGGGCGGTAGCCTCGCCGCAGGATTCTGCATCGCAATGGCGGGTATGATTTCAAAGAAGATGGATCTCGCGCTGTTCGGTTGCGCGATGGCAGGGTGTTCGATGCCCCTTGCGGCCGTGTTCCGCAATCTCCATCCGAAAGGGAACTTGATCTACCCGGCGATCGCCGCCATGGCGGTGACGGCGACCGTTGTCCTGTTTGTGGAAGTGGTAGCGCCGGAATGGTTTCATCCGACGGTGACCGCGTTATCGCCCATCGTTGTTGCCATCACAGTGGCGGTGACCAGCTGGTTCGTGAATCTGGGAGTTTGCTTCGAAAGCAGATGAGCCTTAATGCGAATGCTGCAGCGGAATCGGGAGGCTTTCCCGCGAAGTGGAGTGCAGTGGTGGATCATCAGTTCGATGGCGCATCGCTGGCAACGATCCTCGCGGACTATGGTCAGCAGCTGAAGGAGGGCACGTTCATTAGCGAATTCGCCAAAGTTCTGGAGCGGGAGCGCCGGATGAATTTGCCCATGGAAATCCTGCTGGCAGCGATGTCTGCTGTTCCACAGACGGCGCGGGTGGATGGCATACTGCCGTTCAGCATCCCGGAGCCGATCAACATTTCAGAGCCGGTGCAGAAGCTGCTGGAGGAGGTGGGCGGGATGCACTACGACGTGCCTGATTCGGGCAAAGAGTTGGAACAATTGCGGGACGAGGTGTCGGTTTGCATTCTCGCCTTTCTCCACCGCAGGGAAATGCAAATCGATCACCGCCTTACGATGCGCCTTCAGCTCGAGTGTCCATTCTCACCCAATGTCGGGCGGAAGGAGTCGGTCATGTTGATGGGGTATCTGCCGTTCGGAGGGCGAGTGTCCGTTTTCTACTCATCGCTCGCAGCAGCGGATTGGCTAGGGCAGGGACTGGACGCTGCCGGGCTAGAACACGAAGATTTTCTGGACGCCGTGCGCGGGGAAGACGGACTTCGGATCGTGGCCGTGGAAAAGAATCGGCCGATCGCAGCCGTTGATCGCTTCAAGATTTTTTAGCGATTCGCTCAATTGCCTGTGCAGCCCGGCGGCGAACAAAATCATATTGGTCGTCATTCTGTAGCTTTTCGAGAGCGGGGAGTGCACTGCGCGCCCGCTCGCCGAATTGCCCGAGGGATTCGCAAGCGAACAATCGAACGGAGGCGCTGGCGCTGTTCAGCGCCGATACATAAAGCTCGTGGTCGGTAGTGCTAATATTCCGTAGTGCATCAATGATGGGTTGCGGTTCAGTTACAGATTCGAGCATCGCGAACAACCGGGGGGCTGCCGGGCGTGCTTTCTCCCCGATTTCCTTGAGTTGGCTGATCGCCGCATTGCGCACGATTTCAGCTGAATCACCCAGCGCTTCGACCAGCGTGTTGGTAAGTCGATCAGCATCCTGGTCTATTGCGGCTACCGTTCCGACGGCTTGTGCGCGGACTTCCGGCAGGTTGGCGGTCAGTGCGATGCGCACTTCTGGAAGTGCCTCACGGGCGACGGGGCCAATGGCTGCAAGGCTGGAGAGCGAGAGCATACGGACGTCGGCCTGGGGACTGGTAAGGCGTGAGATGATGGCAGAAACGGCCGACTCAGCTGCAGGGCCGATCTTGCCCAACGTAGTAATTGCCGCGCGCTCTCGGGCACTGGTCTCGTTCACCGGTGTGGCGGCGAGGAGTTCCTTCAGTGCTGGCACTAGCTCTGCTGCACCTTCACCCAAATTGCCTGCGGCTTCGATGGCGCTGGCTTGCACCGCCGGCTCGGGATCCTGGACTCCTTTCGAAATCAAAGGGAGGGTTTTGCCCGGGCTGTCCTTAATGTTTCCTATTGCCTGGAATGCCCGTGCCCGCACCGAGCCAGCAGCATCGGCAGCAAGTGGTTCCAGAACGGGCAGCAGGCGATCTGACGGAACTCCGATGCGGGGCACTGCGGCAAGAGCAAATTCCC